>JAFSWY010000116.1 GCA_017444295.1 Selenomonadaceae bacterium
AGTCCAGGAGGAGGAACGCGAGCGCTTCGAGGTACGAATTTGACACACACTAGCTTTTTTTCTTGGTAAACTTGATAAAATCTACCAAATAAAGTACAATAGCACTAGAGAATAAGAGGAAACAATACGCATTTGAAAGGTAGATGAAATATGTTTTTGGAGGAGCGCCAGCAGGCCATCATGGACATGCTGACACAAGAAGGGAAGGTCAAGGTCAAGGATCTCAGTGAGAAGTTCCAGGTGACGGAGGACTGCATCCGCAAGGACCTCGGCGCATTGGAAAAGCAGGGAAAACTGAAGAGGACCTATGGAGGTGCGGTGGCCCACCGTGAGAACCTGCACATGCTGGAGGTCAGCAAGCACAGGGATACGGATGTGGAGGCGAAGCGGCAGATTGCCCAGGCAGCGGTGCGGCTCATCAAGGACAAGGAAATGGTCTTTTTGGACATTTCCACCAGCAATCTTGCCATTGCCGAACTGTTGGTGAAGGAGGAACGCGACATATCGGTGGTCACGAACATGATTGATATCCTCGTGATCCTTGCCCGCAACCCGAACATCCGGCTGGTCTTTGCGGGCGGCAAGCTCAACAAGAGCCGCGATGGTTTCTGGGGCGGCATGACACTGGACTTCATCTCCCGGTTGAAGCCCGATATCGCCTTCGTGGGTGCCGTGGGCGTCGATGTGAAGGAGAACAGCGTTTCCACCTATGATATCGAGGATGGCATCAACAAGGCTGCCATCATCCGCGTTTCGAAGCGGGCCTATGTGGTGGCAGAAGCGCGGAAGCTCAACTCGGATGGAAACTACAACTATACGACACTGGACACACTTTCAGGTCTTGTCACGGATTCCAGGCCTGCGCCGGATATTTGTGAGGCGGCGGCCAAATTTGGGGTCGATATCATTCTGCCATGAGACAAAGGGTCAATCATTTTTGGGACAACTTTCAAGGGACAGCATGGAAAGGACTGAAGGTATTCCTTTTTTACCTCGCAGTCCTTTCCTTATGCCGTGGGTTTTTTATCTTTTGGATGCAGGGCTATATGGGACCTTCCGCGACGGAACGGGATATCTGTCTGGCTCTTTGGCGCGGGCTCCGTTTGAGCTGCCAGACCGCAGGCATCCTGACACTGGTGAGTTTCCTGCCCGCCCTTCTTCTGACGTTCTTCTGGGAAAAGGGGGAGCGCATGGCATGGAAGGTGCTGACAGGGGCAGTCCTCGTGACGTTTTCGGTGCTCTATGTGGCGAGCTTCCCTTATTACCGCCAGTTCCATTCCAATTTCAACCAGCTTGTCTTCAATGCCGCCAATGATGACATGTATGCCCTGTTCGTCTCCTTTGTGCAGGAGTTCTATCTTCCGGTGCGGCTGGCAGGGGCCCTCCTTCTGGCCTATGTCCTCTGGCGGGGGCTGCAGGCTTTCCTGGGATGGAACTTTTTCGATGCGAGGAAATGGAACCTTCCCATGCCCTTGAGATTCCTGGGACGGCTTGCCTTTCTGGGCATGCTTTATCTCGTGTTCCTTCTGGGGATGTTCGGGGGTGCCCTGGGATGGGAAACGCAGGTGGACTGGGAGAACTCCGGTGTCACCAGGGATGAGTTTCTCAATGAGGCCATCCTCGACAATTTTCAGGCCTTGTATCGCGGCTATTCCATGAACCATCGCATGCTGGCATGCAATGGGCTGGATTTCACGGCGGAGGATATCAGGAATCTTGCGGCGATCCTTGCCCATCGCCCTCCCGACTCCGACAATCTCGACGATTACCTGCGGAGAAAAGCGGGGGGAGCGCAGGTGCCGAAGCCCCGTCATATCTTTGTGGTCCTGTCGGAAAGCTATGCGAACTGGCCCCTTTTGGACAAGTACCAGAATCTTCATATTGCCGATGGCATGAGGGGAGTGATTGCCGGGGAGGACAGCGACTACTGCCCGACCTTCCTTCCCGATGGCGCCAGCACGGTGTCGGCGGTGATGGGCGTGGTGACGGGGTTTGCCGATGCCAACCTCTATCTCACCACCATGCCGGAGGCTTTCGAAGAGCCTTATCCAACGGCGGGAGCTCCCCAGATGGAGCGGCTGGGCTATCAGACGAATTTCTGGTATGCCGGCCCTGCCACATGGGAGCGCATCGGTGCCTTCACGAAGGCCCAGGGATTCCGGAACTTCTACAGCCGCGGGGATTTCGGCGATGTGCCGGGGAGCGTCTGGGGTTGCGAGGATGAGTTCCTCTATCGGGAGATTCTGTCAAGGCTGGGGGATGGGCCAAGCTACAATGTCATCCTCAATGCCTCCAACCATTCCCCCTACGATGTGGACGTTGCGGCGAAGGGCTTCGATGCCTCCAGGGTGAGGGAGGCCCTGCCCGAGGAAGCCCGGCAGGATGAATGGCTCCTGAAGGAACTTGGCCATTACTGGTATGCCGACAGGGAACTGGCAAAATTCATCCATGCGGCCAAGGAGAAATATCCCGACAGCCTTTTCGTCGTGGTGGGCGATCATGGGGACCGCTACAATATCGACAAGGTTCCCCCGACCTATGAGCGTTACGGCGTTCCCTTCATCGTGACGGGACAGGGTGTCCATAAGGGAATCCTGCTTCCCGACAGCGCGGGAAGCCAGATCGACATCGTGCCCACCATCATCGAGCTCATTGCGCCGAAGGATTTCGAGTACATGGCATTGGGGGGAAGCCTCACCAGGGAGAACCGCCAGGGCGTGAACTATGGCTTCTGGATCACCCGGCAGAGCATCGGCAAGGCAGATACCGTCCCATTGGTGGCGGAGAGTCTCGACGGAAGGGAAGATCCGCCTTCCCTGGATGATGCTGCCATGCAGAATTATATCAATGCTATCCGCAGCATTTCCTGGTGGCGGCCAAAATACGGGCCGATCTTGGATGAGGCCAGGTTGGAGGGACGATGATGGAAGAACGACATGACCTGCTGGATTTCATGGCGGAGGGGCCTCTCCCGCTGCGCATTCTCACTTTGGAGAGTTCCTTCTACCTGCCGCGCCTGCGGCAGCGGTTTCCCAATGGGGAGCTTTATGCCATGACATCTTACGGGGAGGTGCCGGATTTTCCGGAGAACAAGGGGCTGGACATCCAATGGAGGATCGGGGATTACCGGGAAGAAGGACTTTCTTTCTATGAGAAGGATTTTTTCGATGTGATTCTGGGGGAGTCCTGCCTGGAGTATCTTTGGAACTCCTACGATACCCTCATGGACATCAGCCGCCGCTTGAAGGATACGGGGCATTTCCTCGGGAGTTTCCAAAACGTCCGCTATTGGCGCATCCTGGAGGAGCTGCGGGAGGGGCGCTTCCCCGTCCGCGAGCGCCATCTCTATGCCAAGGATGAGGTGGTGAAGATGCTCAACGATGCTATCTTCAAGGAGATCGTCTTTTCCCCGTTCCTGCGGCTGCCACAGGAGCAGGGGGAGGCAGAGGCGTTTTCCCGCATGGGGTTTGACGACTTCAACGGGGATCTCATCACGAAGGCGTGGATGTTCAAGGCCTCCCGTTCCACTGCATCGGTGGCTGCCCTGAAGGAGCTCTATACCAGAGAAATGCGCCGGGAGCTGGCGCGCCTTCTGCATCGCATTGAGTACGGAGTGGAGCAGGAAACGAGCCTGGCAGCTCTCTGGGAACTCTGTGCCCGGGAAATGGTTTTTCCAGAGTACCTGCGGGATTTTGTCCATGAGATTTCCGTGCATGAGGGAAGAGTGCGCAGGATACTGGAGGAATCCGCACGGGCACGCTCTATGGAGGATTTTGCAGGAGTGTTTGGGGGAGATGAGCCATGAGCCTGACGGACTGCACCCTTTGTCCCCGCCTCTGCCATGTGGATCGGCGAGAACGTACCGGTTTTTGCGGGGCGGGGGAGCGGGCAAAGATTGCCCTTGTGTCCCTGCATCCCTGGGAGGAACCCTGCCTGACGGGGGAGAAGGGCGCAGGGACGGTGTTCTTCTCCCATTGCAGCCTGCGCTGCTGCTATTGCCAGAACCATGAAATCAGCCATGGAGGGAAGGGCATGGAGGTCAGCGATGAGCGTCTGGCGGAGATTTTTCTGGAGCAGCAGGAAAGGGGGGCCGCGACCCTTGACCTCGTGACACCCACCCATTATGTCCCGCAGATTCTTCACGGCTTGGATCTGGCAAGGGAAAGGGGATTCTCCCTGCCCGTGGTCTACAATTCCAGCGGCTATGAGACACTGGAGACGATTGATGCCTTGCAGGGGTATGTGGACATCTTCCTGCCGGATCTCAAATACAGGCATGAGAAAAGCGCCCGGGAATAT
>JAFSWY010000117.1 GCA_017444295.1 Selenomonadaceae bacterium
ACACCGGCGCCCACAAGATCAACAACGTCCTCGGCCAGGCCCTTCTTGCGAAGAAAATGGGCAAGACCAGACTCATCGCAGAAACAGGCGCAGGCCAGCACGGTGTCGCCACCGCCACCGCCGCAGCCCTTATGGGCATGGAATGCGTCGTCTTCATGGGCGAAGAGGACACCAGACGCCAGGCCCTCAATGTCTACCGCATGCGCCTTTTGGGTGCCGAGGTCATCCCTGTCACCACAGGCACCGCCACATTAAAGGACGCCGTATCGGAAGCCATGCGCGAGTGGACGAGACGCATCGCCGACACCCACTACTGCCTGGGCTCTGTCATGGGACCCCATCCTTTTCCCACCATCGTCCGCGACTTCCAGGCCGTCATTTCCAAGGAAATCAAGGAGCAGACCCTCAAAAAGGAAGGGCGGCTTCCCGATGCGGTCATCGCCTGCGTGGGCGGCGGTTCCAATGCCATCGGGAGCTTCTACCATTTCATCGGGGATGAATCGGTCCGCCTGATCGGCTGCGAGGCAGCGGGACGCGGCATCGATTCCGCAGAAACCGCCGCCACCATCCACACGGGCAGGCTCGGCATCTTCCATGGCATGAAATCCTATTTCTGCCAGGACGAGTACGGGCAGATTGCCCCTGTCTACTCCATTTCCGCAGGGCTGGACTACCCTGGCATCGGGCCGGAACACGCCCACCTGCACGACATCGGCAGGGCAGAATACGTTCCTGTCACGGATGACGAGGCGGTCAATGCCTTCGAGTACCTGGCAAGGACAGAGGGCATCATCCCCGCCATCGAGTCCGCCCATGCCGTGGCCCATGCCATGAAGATCTCCCCCACCCTTGGCGGGGACAAGATCATCGTCATCACCTTGTCCGGCCGGGGCGACAAGGACTGTGCCGCAATTGCCCGCTATCGGGGGGAGGATATCCATGAGTAACATCAAGAACGCATTCGCCAAAGGAAAGGCATTCATCCCGTTCATCACCTGCGGGGATCCCGACCTGGAAACCACCGCCGCCGCTGTCCGCTCTGCCGCGGAAAACGGCGCTGACCTCATCGAACTGGGCATCCCCTTCTCCGATCCCACAGCGGAAGGCCCCGTCATCCAGGGAGCAAACGTCCGCGCCCTCCGTGCGGGCACAACAACGGACAAGATCTTCGGCCTCGTGCGGGATCTCCGCAAGGATGTCAGCATCCCCATGGTTTTCATGACCTATGCCAATGTCGTTTTCTCCTACGGCGCGGAACGCTTCATCTCCACCTGCCGAGACATCGGCATGGACGGGCTGATCCTGCCGGACCTTCCCTTCGAGGAGAAAGAGGAGTTCGCCCCCCTTTGCAAAGCCCATGAGGTCGACCTGATTTCCCTGGTCGCGCCGACCTCGGAGAAGCGCATCGCCATGATTGCCCGGGAGGCGGAGGGATTCCTCTACATCGTTTCCAGCCTCGGTGTCACAGGTGTCCGCAGTGAAATCAAGACCGACCTGGCCTCCATTGTGGCGTCCGTGCGCCAAAGCACAGACATCCCCTGTGCCATCGGCTTCGGCATCTCCACGCCGGAACAGGCCAAAAAGATGGCCTCCCTTTCCGACGGCGCCATCGTCGGCTCCGCCATCATCAAACTGCTGGAGAAATACGGAAAGGATGCGCCCAAATACATCGGGGAATACGTGAAATCCATGAAAGATGCCATTGTTTCCCTGGACAAAGCATAGATCAAAGGCGGGCTCCCTCAAAGGGAACCCGCCTTTTCATCATGAAATCCTTGAACACCTGCGTTTTTACTTTTTCACTACGGAAATGACCTCTGCCTCTATGTCATTGAAGAGATTGCTGTCCTTTGCATCACGCTTCACTGCGGCAGGAATGACCACCTGACCGGCAGATTCACCCATATTCGTCAGATAGAACTGCAAATCGTAATAGTAGCCAATGGATGCAAGGAACTCCGTCTCCTCCGGTGTCAGGGCAATCTGTCCCTGATAGGAATCCTCAAGCACAGCCTTTGCATAGCCGCGCATGATACCCGTGAGATCCGTCGCTACCGTGACCGTCTTCCCTGTTTTCTTATCGATCGTCCACGTGCACTCAATATCGTTTTCGGCAAGAGCTGCATTGATATAGTGCAAGAATTCCGTGGCATCCTTCTTCTCGGCATCCCCCATGGAGTCAATGCGCTCCCTGACGGCTTTGTTCTCCATCTCTGCCAATGCCCTGCCATCAAGAATGATCCTCATGCTCTGCCGACCATTGCCGACGTCCGAGGCCGTCACGGTCTTGACCGCTGCTGCGTACTGCAGCCTCGTGGCCCTGTCATTTGCGCTGACCGCATCCAGGATCCATGCCAGGCCCTCCAGAACATTCTCACGCTGCCAGGAGCCGTTGCGCTGTCCGTACAAGACAATGGAATTGCCGGACCGTTCCGCATAGATGGGAATATCGTTTTGCTGTGTCTGCTTGGTGTCCATATTCGTGTAAGCCCAGCTCAAGGTTCCATCCGCCACACCGGAACCATCCATTCCTATCTGGCTGGAAGCAACCAGATTCGATTGGAAGGTCGGCCCATGGAAGATCAATTCCAGATGATAGTTTTGCGCCTGATTCATTGCGGGAAGATAGGCATCCTGAAAAACCTTCATGCCATCCTCTGCCGCCAAAGCCTTGCCTCCAAAGGTCATGCAGACAACCGCCAGCAATACTGCGAGCATCCTGAAAAACTTCATTCAAATCCCCTCCTGTACATATCCACATTATACGTCAAAATCCTTGCCAGTCAGCATCTTGAATGCTTCCTTGTATTTTGCACTGGTCTTGTCAATCACCTCCACAGGAAGATTGTAGTCGCTGCCCGGATTCGCCTTGAGCCAGTCGCGCACGAACTGCTTGTCATAGGATGGCTGGGACTTTCCCGGCTCATAGCCTTCCAGCGGCCAGAAGCGGGAACTGTCCGGTGTCAGCACCTCATCCCCCAGAACGATATTGCGTGCCTCATCAAGGCCGAACTCGAATTTCGTGTCGGCGATGATGATGCCGCGGGTCCTTGCATAATCCGCGCATTTCTTGTAGATGGCAATCGTGAAATCACGCACCTTCTCCGCATACTCGCGCCCCTTGCCCGGAAAGGACTTCTCCAGCACCGCCGCCCCCTGCTCCAGGGAAACATTCTCGTCATGGTCTCCGATTTCCGCCTTCGTGCTGGGCGTGAAGATCGGCTCCGGCAGCTTCTCGGACTCCCTGAGCCCCGCCGGCAGTTTGATGCCGCAAATCTCACCGCTTTCCTTGTAGCTCTCCCAGCCGCTTCCCGTGATGTAGCCGCGCACAATGCACTCCATGGGAATCATGGTGAGTTTTTTGCATTTCATGCTGTTCCCGATGAACTGCGGCTGGCGGAAGAACTCCGGCATATCCTCATTCTTCACGGAAATCATGTGGTTGGGCAGGATGTCCTTCGTGAAGTCGAACCAAAACTTCGACATCTGGGTGAGGATCGCGCCCTTCCGGGTAATCCTGTTCTTGAGGATATGGTCAAAGGCGGAAATCCGGTCTGTCGCCACCATGATGATGCTGTCCCCGGCATCATAGACCTCACGGACCTTGCCTGACTTGAACGGTTTGTACTCCTGCATGTACAGCCTCCTTTGAATAGCAAACAATCGAAATCATAACGTACCCTAAATATATAGATTCTATCTGCAACGAAAATATCCTTCTACGCAAGCCATTTTTTCCATGGACAGATTTTTTTCTCCCAAATGCGTCTGCAAGCAGGAAAAAGCGCCCTGTCTATGGAATAATAACAAAAATAACAGTGTCCATTCATCTTCTATACGGAAAGGATTTGAAAAGACCATGGAAACAAAATATGAGGTATCCGTAACTGCCATCGGCAATCTGGCCCGCACCTTCCTCGAAAACAACAACAGCGTCATCATTCTCGACGAGGGCGTGCGCCCGAATCTCGCCGACATGGTGATCGAGCACACCGCCAGCGACCTCAAGGAGGATATTGTCAAAGGGGACAAGCTCAAGTTCGGCAACAGCGAGTACACCGTGGTCAGTGTCGGCGACGTGGTCAATGATACCATTCGGGAAGAAGGGCACTGCACCCTTGTATTCAATGCCGAGGGTTCCATGCCGGGGCAGATCATCCTCAAAGGGCCTGCCAGGCCAGTCCTCTCCCTGGGTACCCGCATCAGCTTCTTCAAAAAATAGCCCATCGGTAAAAATGACGCCAAGGAGCGTATTCCTTGGCGTTTTTTATGCCATCCCCACAAAGGACTGGCGAACCACGTCTTGCGAACCCACCCTCCGGACACTTTCCCTCTCCACGAAAAAGAAGGGTAGCTCCACATCCTCTTCCACCGGACGGCCATCAATAAAATCCAGCATGCGCTGGGCCACATTCATCCCCACCAGCTCGAAATTGAAGGCCACGGTGGTAAGGGCGGGATAGACTACGGCTCCCACATCGTAGCCGCCAAATCCCGCCACAGAGATTTCTTCCGGCACCTTGATCTCCCGCTCGTGAAGATACCGCAGGATGCCAAGGCTGATGTTGTCCGTGGCCCCCACAATGACCGTGGGCTTCAGCCGCAGCATATCCCCTGCGAGGTTGTAGGCATTGAGAAAACCGAAACCCGTCTCCACAAAATCCACCCGCGCCCCGCTGCGCCCTTCCAGAAATGCATCGGTGAACCCCTTGCGCCGTTCCACTCCCACTGCCATATCCGATCTCATGACACCAGCGAAAACAGCCCGCTCATGCCCCATCTGCTTGAGATAGGCTCCCATCATGCGCCCTGCCGCCTCATCATCCACCTTCAGGCAGTTGGCCT
>JAFSWY010000118.1 GCA_017444295.1 Selenomonadaceae bacterium
AAAGGCACTCTCCATGCCATCCGATGCCATCAGCATTTCACCGGAAACGGCGAAACAACTGGATTCGACGGCTCTCCTGCGCCGCCTCCTGCAGAAGGGCAACATGCAGATGCGCCCGGTGACGCTGCCGGAAGGATGGCATAAAAAGGATATGGGCGTATTCATCGGATTCTACAGCCCCCCCGGGGGCAGGGAACGGACCCTTTCGGCACTCCTTCCGGACACCCCAAAAAGTTACCGCATTGTCACAAGGGAACATCCCGAGGGCATACCTTTGACGGATGGCGAAGAAAAGCACCTTGCACGGGATGACTGTAGCAGCGCAGGCACTCATCGTGACCAGTCTCACGGCAGCGGCCATCTCCATCGTCCGCTCCATAGCCATCCTGCGCATCGGCACCCGCATCGAAAGCGCAACCGAGGCAGCCCTGTGGGGACGGCTGATGACACTTCCCGCCAATTTCTTTCGGAAGTTCACCGCCGGGGAACTGGCCAGTCGCATGAATGCCATCGGCATGGCGAAAAACCTTGCCTCGGATGCCTTCGCAGAATCAATCCTTGGCTTCCTCTTCTCCTTCTGGAGCATCTTCCTCATGTGCTATTACAGCCTGAAGCTGACAGCTGCCGCCATTGCTGTCTGGGCGGTCTATGCCATACTCATCCTTTTGGTCTATCGGCGGGTTCTTTTCTATCAAAGGAAAATCGTCACCGCCGAAAACAAAAAAGCAGGCACGGTGCAGCAGATTTTTGCCGGACTGTCAAAATTCCGGGTACAGGGAGCCGAGGAACAGGCATACAACCTATGGGCCCGTGACTTCGGCGAGCATTGGAACTGGAGGCTGCGGCTTCGCTGGCAGAACAACTATGCCTCCATCCTCTCCGGCATACAGCCCTTTGTGCTGACGCTGGTCCTTTACTGGATTGCCATCTATGGCATGACGGAATTGGGGCCGGATGGGAAGACCCTGCAAAACGGCATCGGCTATGCGCAGTTCCTGGCTTTCACTGCCGCCTATACGACTTTCAACAGTGTCATGGGGGGCATAATCGGCCTTGCCGGACAGTATTTCGGCATCCGGCCCCAACTGGAAAATCTCCGCCCCATTCTTCAGGAGATCCCGGAAAGCGCCGGAGACAAGCAGGATGCAGGAAAACTCTCCGGACAGATCGAAGCAAGCCATCTTTCTTTTGCCTATCCTAATCCCCTTACGGGGGAATCGGGAAACGAGGTGCTGCATGATGTGAGTTTTTCCATTGCGGCAGGGGAAAATATCGCCATCGTCGGAAAATCAGGCAGCGGAAAGAGCACTCTGGTACGGCTGCTCCTGGGGTTTGAACAGCCGAAATCCGGTGCGGTGTATCTTGACGGGCACGACCTCTCCGAGCTGAATCTGCCTTCCGTCCGTTCCCAGATGGGAATCGTTCTGCAAAACGGGCAGCTCATGACGGGGGACATCTATTCCAATATCGCAGGGACGCACCTGCTCTCACAGGAAGCGGCATGGGAGGCGGCAGAGGCCGCCGGCATTGCGGAGGACATCGCCGGGATGCCCATGGGCATGCAGACCATCATCAACGAGGGCAGCTCCAACATTTCCGGCGGGCAGCGGCAGCGCATCCTCATTGCCCGCGCCTTGGCCGGAAAGCCTGCCATTCTGATCTTTGACGAAGGCACGAGCGCTCTCGACAACCGTTCCCAGGCCATCGTGACGAAAAGCCTCGAGGCCCTCCGTTCCACCCGCATCATCGTGGCACACCGCCTTTCCACCATCCGAAGCTGCGACCGCATCATCGTCATGGACAAAGGCACCATTGCCGAGATGGGAAGCTTCGATGAACTGGTGGAAAAAGGCTGCATATTTGCCGGCCTGGTGAAGCGGCAGGTGGCATGAGGATGCACGGGAAGTGAACATGCCTATGCCGCACAGGCAGCAATCTTCATTGAAACAGTCATTATGGAAGGACAAGGTATACACATGACCTCAAACATTACCCCCATTTCCATCGTACAGGACAGTGCCTATTGGGGCCGCATGGCGCATG
>JAFSWY010000119.1 GCA_017444295.1 Selenomonadaceae bacterium
CGGAGTTGTTGTAAACGCCGGCAATTTTGGGCGCGATATGGTGTTCCCGCATGACTTGCTCAAAGAGGTTTCGGGTGCCGCTGCCCTCCTCGCGCAGGATAAAAGGGCAGGCGGCGAGTTCCTCCAGAGTGAGGGTGGCCTTGCTGCCGGGAGCCGCCACGAATATCAATTCATCTTCCATAAAGGGGATCTCGTGCAGATGCTCCGATTCGATGGTTCCTTCCACCAGGGCAATGTCCAGATCGTCTTGCAGAAGGCTTTGCTCCAAGGCGGCAGTATTGTGGATGCGCAAGAAAATTGCTTGCTTCGGCAGTTTGTTCTTGAAACGGCAACGCAGGGGAATGAACACGCTTTCGCCTACGGACAGGGTAGCTTCAACGCGCACTACGTCAAGTTTTTACTGACGCAGACGGGCGGAAAAAGACCCGTCAGAACTGCTATGGCGTGATACTAAACAGGTTCTCAGGCACGTGCCTATTTTTTATCGAAAAAGTGTTGACATATACATCACAAAAATATAATATAACGATATAGTTTTTTACGATATGGAAGGAGGGTATAGATGGCGGATGACAAAAAGTTGTTGCAGGAGAACGCGGAAATCTTGAAGGCCATTGCCCACCCCGTCCGATTGTGCATTGCCAGGCGGCTTTGGCGGGAAGGCTCCTGCAATGTGACGGCAATGCAGGCGTGCCTGGATATGCCGCAATCTACCGTCTCCCAGCATCTGGGCAAGCTGCGCCAGGCCGGGATCATCGAGGGGGAGCATCGCGGCCTGGAGGTGTTCTACTCCTTGAACGATGAGCGCGTAAGGCGAATCATGTCCATTTTGTATGCTCAGGGAACTGCGGAGGGATTGGATTCGTGACAGAGAAGATATCAGCCATCGGAATCGGGGCGGGAACATGCAAACGCATGACATTTTCCTGCGATGACAAGAGGGAGGCATGAATATGGGAAACACGAGCGCAAGAGCGGAAAAGGCTGTGGAGCATAAACATAGCGGGTGCAACTGCGCCCAAGCGGTACTGCTGGCCTTTCAGGACGAACTCGGTAGATCTGCGGAGGAACTGATGGCGCTTGGCTCAGGATTCGGTTCCGGAATGGGAGGCATGGAAGGAACATGCGGGGCCTTTTGCGGCGCGGTTATGGCCTTGGGGATGCTGAATCAATCTGAAAGGCCAAGCAAAATGATAGCCAAGGATATGATGCGGGAATTTAAGGCCATGTCTGGCGGCGCTACCATCTGCGGCGATCTGAAGGGCATCAAGAGCGGGAAAATGTTGTGCTCTTGTGACGATTGTGTACGGCATGGGGTACTGGCGTTGGAAAACAGCACGAGTTGGGCAAAATATTCCGCATGAGGAATTGAGACTCATGAAAGATAAATTCTTGATTTGTAGGGGGAGAGTATTTTGAGCGAAACTTGTAACCATGATTGTTCAGCCTGTGGGGAAACCTGCGATGAGCGTGAGCAGAAGACGGTGGACTTCAGTGTGCCGTTAAATGCCAAGTCAACGGTGCGAAAGGTCATTGCCATTATGAGCGGCAAGGGAGGTGTCGGCAAGAGCTTGGTGACATCCCTCTTGGCAGTGGCCGCTTCTCGGGCAGGATTCCGCACGGCTGTGCTGGATGCGGACATTACAGGCCCGTCCATTCCGCAGGGGTTCGGTCTCACGGAGCGCGCCACCGGGACAACGGAAACCATTTACCCGGCCAGGACTCGCACGGGCATAGCCGTGATGTCCATGAACCTTCTTCTGGAGGACACGGCAGACCCGGTGGTTTGGCGGGGGCCTATTCTGGCAGGCACGGTGAAACAGTTCTGGAGCGATGTGGAATGGGGCGATATTGACTATATGTTTGTGGATATGCCGCCAGGCACAGGGGATGTTCCTTTGACGGTGTTCCAGTCCCTGCCGGTGGACGGCATCGTGGTCGTGACTTCGCCGCAGGACATGGTGGGCATGATTGTGGAAAAAGCAGTCAGGATGGCGGGCATGATGGGCATTCCCATTTTGGCTCTCGTGGAGAACATGAGCTATTTCAAATGCCCGGATTGCGGCAAAGTGCATGATATTTTTGGCAGCAGCCGGGCAGAAGCGACGGCAGCCAAGACTGGCATCAAAATGGCTTGCCGTCTGCCCATCGCCCCTGCCTTGGCGAGGGCGGTGGACAGTGGGGAGATTGAGTCTTTGGAAGAAGACATGCTTCAACCTTTCAGAGAGGTCGTTGAGCAGCTCGGCTGATGGATTTCATGTCCATTTTGCTTGCGCCGGGGAACTGCGAAGGGATTGGATTCATGGCAGAAAAGACATTGAGAAAAACGGCAGCGGCAAAGCGCCATGCCGTGGTGAACCGAGGGATTTGCGCCGCTTGCGGCGCTTGCGAGGCGGTATGCCCAAGAGGGGCAATCCATGTATGGCGGGGCA
>JAFSWY010000120.1 GCA_017444295.1 Selenomonadaceae bacterium
AAAATATGCAATGATATCCAGTCTCATATCCAAATGGAGGAGGCTTTGGTTCGTGTCGCCCTGATTCATGGCCTGGAGAAAGACTATCTCTTTATCGCTGCCCATCATCTGGTGGTGGATGGCGTGTCATGGCGAATTCTTGCAGCGGATCTGGAAAGGGCCTATGGGGCTGCTCTGTCCGGAGCTGACATCCGTCTTCCAGAAAAGACCCATACCTACCGGGACTACGCAGAGACGCTCCAGAGGTACCGGGACAGCTTCGCCCTTCGGCAGGAGATTCCCTATTGGAAAGCGACGGAAGAGAAAATGAAGGGGCTTCCTCTGTCCAAAGCAAAGGACTACAGCTTTGAGAAGCTTGTCGTTGCCATGGATAAGGAGGGCACGGCAAAGTTCCTGCGGGGAGAGTTTGAAAAAATCCGTGGGGATGTGAACGATGCCCTTCTGACCGCTGTGGGACGCAGTTTCGCCAAGGTGCAGGGTGTCACGGCAGTCTCCTTCCAGATGGAAGGCCATGGCCGGGAAGACTTGGGAGAGCCTCTGGCAATAGACCGTACCGTGGGCTGGTTCACCTCCATCTATCCCGTGGTAGTGGAGGGCCTGACGGGGGATCTGCTCCATGACCTCCTGGGCACCAAGGAAGCCCTGCACCGGGTGCCCAACAAAGGCGTTGGCTACAATGTCCTGCGCTTTGTGGAGGGCCGGGAAAAGGTGGATTTCACCTCCGAGCTTGCGGCGCAGATCGGCTTCAACTATCTCGGCGACATGAGCGTGAAAGAAAGGGAAGGGGATGCTCATTTCACCGGAAGCCGGATCGACACGGGGGACAGCTTCAGCCGGAAGAATGTGGAAGGGTCAGACCTTACCATTGACTGCCATGTGATGGATGGCTGTTTCTCGCTGCATCTGGCCTATGCCCGGAATGTGTATGACATGGACACGGCGCATCGTTTTGCCCAAGGAATCCTGGATGAGATGCAAGGCATTGCCTCCTTCCTGAAGGATTACGACGGCTCCCGGCTCACGGCCACGGACCTTGGCGAAAATGAGTGGAGCGAGGAGGAGTTCGAGGCTGTCCTTGCCAGGTTCGCAGAGCGGGGAGAGCGGATTGAGAGGATTTATCCCCTGCTGCCCATGCAGGAGGGCATGCTCTTGAAGCATGTGACCGAGCCGGAATCCTGGGCCTATCGGCTGGTGGATATCTATGAGATGGACTGGGTGCCGGAAGAGCGCCAGCTGAGGCATGCGCTGGCTCGTCTGGGGAAAAAGCACGAAGTGCTGCGCACCGCTGTGATTCACGAACAGGTAAGCGTGCCGAGACAGGCGATCATTGACCGCCCACTGGGACTTTCCATGAGGGACCTGAGCGGGGAAGCCGATCCGGAGGCTGCAGTGAAGCGGCTCCGGGAGGAGATCCTTGCCGGTGGATTCGACTTGGAAAAAAAGCCGCTCTTTCGCTTGACCTGCGCGAAGAAGGGTGGGGAAAGCTGCTATTTGCTTCTTGCCGTCCACCATATCATCGTAGACGGTTGGTGTACCCATCGCTACATGGGGGATCTGGTGCGGTATCTGAAGGAAGAAAAGCAGGGAAAGATCACGGAAGACACCGATGTGCCCCAGACCGGAGTCTATGAAAGTGCGATCAGGGAACTCCTGCGACAGGACAAGGAACAGGGCCTGGCGTATTGGCGCGGGCTTCTGGAGGGCTATGAAACCAAGGCGGAGATTCCTTCCTTTGGGGAAGTGCCGGAGGAAGAGCGGGCCGCAGAGGACGAATGTCATATCGCACTGGACGAGGATACCACCGAGAGGCTGGTCGACCTCTGCCGGAAGGCGGGCGCAACGCCGGGCAACGGGATAGAACTCTTGTGGGGACTGGTTCTTTCCGTGTGCAGCCGCTCAGAGGACGTGGTATTTGCGAAGGTGGTTTCCGGCCGCGACCATACGGAGATGGATGTCAATGACCTGGTGGGGCTCCTGATCAATTCGGTGCCCGTCCGCCTGAAGCTTAAAAAGACCACAACGGCCCAGGAAGCCCTCACTGCTCTGCAGGAGCAGGCGGCAGAGAGCAGCCGCTACGATTACTGCCCGCTATCTGCCATTCAGCAGCAGACCGAGCTGGGCGCCAACCTTTTCCAGACGGTACTGGCCTTTGAGAATTACAACAGCGGCAAGG
>JAFSWY010000121.1 GCA_017444295.1 Selenomonadaceae bacterium
ATCCAATACTCTTTCACACCGTATTTCTCATACATTGCCAGTTTTATTCCTGTGTCCTTATGCCGAGTGCTTGGAGAAAGGATTTCTGCGACAAGTACAGGAACGCCTTTGATAGAACCGTTTTCTGTGATATTCAATGGTTTTCTGAATATCGCTATGTCCGGATATATTCTGGTATTGCTCTCCGGCAAAATGCAAACATCCTGCACCAGCCTGTAGTCTTTCCCCAAAAACTTCTTGATAACACCCGAGAGGTTGTCACATGCGACGTAATGGAAGAAATTGGTCGGAGACATAACATACTTCCTTCCCTCGATGATTTCCGATTCCAATAAAGCATTCATAGAAACCCTCCTTCAGGAGCATGCCCCGCAGCCAACATCACCCCATCAAAACAGCACGTGCCCGGCGATGCTCGAACTGCAGGCTCTCTTTATACCCGAACTCCTTCGCATAGGCAATGGCATCGTCGATATGCCGTCCGCAGTCCTCGGGCTTGTGGGCATCGGAGGATGTGATGATGGGAAGGTCGTACTTTGCCGCCATGCACATGAAATCAGGATATGGCGAAATCTCCCGGATCGGGTAGCGGTAATAGGTCCCCGTATTCACATCCACCGCCATATGCGCCTTTGCCATGGCCTTTGCCACACGTTCCAGATAGGGTGTCACGTCAAAGTCCGGCAGGTACTTGAACAGGCGGATATTGAAGGGATGCCCCAAAACATCGTAGAGACCTGCCTCGCAGAGCTTTTCCGCCTCCTCCGCATACCAGTCGTAGATGTCCTCCAGGCTGTGCTTCTCCCATTCCGCCTTGATTTCCGAGGAATCATAGGCCCATCCCCGCAGGAAGTGGATGGAGCCGATCACATAGTCGAAATCATAGTCCTTCAGGATATCCCTTACCTTCTCCTGATCCTGGAAGTTGCAGACCTCGATGCCCGTCTTCACGGCATGATGTTCCCGCAGCCTCCCCATAAAGGTGAAATAATCCTCCAGCGTGTACTTGAACTTGTTCTTCTTGAGCCATTTCTTCTGGAATTCCCCAATGAAGGAATCGTCCAGCACGAGATCCTCGTAGTAAAGGGGCTCAAACTCCGGAAAGGTATGGGAATGTTCGCTGATGCCGATCTCATCCAGCCCGCGCTCCCTTGCCGCCGTGAAAAATCCCTCCACCCAGCTCTCGTCATAAGATCCGTACTCAAAATGCATATGATAATCCAGCTTCAAAATCCATTCCCCCCAAAGGCCGTCAGCAAAGCCCCTTGTCCATCAGTTCACGGATACCATGGAGCACCCCGTATTCTGCATTGCTCTTTGTATGGAAACGCGCCAGTTCCTTGATCTTCGGATGGGCATTCTCCACCGCAAAGCTGTAATAGACCGAGCTCATCATCTCGGTATCGTTCAGATAGTCGCCAAAGGCGGCGCACTCCATGGGGGTGATTCCCAGCCTCTTCTGCACCTGCTGGATGGCAATACCCTTGTTGATGCCAAAGGCCATGACATCCACCCACCAGTCACTGGAGCCCACCACCTGCATGGGACCGTCAAACCTTTGGAGGATGGGAAAGATGGTCTCCATTGCCCTGCCCCCTGCATCGAACAGGGATATCTTGATGGGCTCGTCCTCCACTTCCTGGAAATCCTTCACCGCAGCATAATGGGTGTAATACTTGTGGAACTCGTCCCGGAACTCGTCGGTATCCTGTTCCTCCAAAATATAGGCATCCTTCTTGCCGCAGAAGACACGGTACGCCTTCGGGTTCTCCGTGGCAGCCTCCAGCACCTCCAGTGCCTCCTCCCTCCCCATGGGACAGGAAAAGATTTCCTCGTCATGGTATTTGACGATTGTCCCGTTCTCCGCAAGGAAGAGGAAGTCATCCTCATATCCCGCAAAGGTTCTGAGCAGGGAAAAATACTGCCGCCCGCTGCAAGGCGCAAACAGCACCCCCCGCTCCTTGAGCTCGGCCATCACCTCATCAAAGCCCGGGGGAAGGTTCCCGTTCTCGTCCAGCAGAGTCCCGTCCATATCGGTCATAATAAGTTTTATCATTCTATGCACCCCAAACCAATCAATCTTTGCCCCTATTCCCCTTTTCTCCCATGGTAAAGACACCAAGGCTCCTCGCTCATGTAGTCCCCCCCATGGTAGCAGGCCGCCCGCGCACGGCAGCCGCCGCAGCTCCCCTTGTAGGAGCAGGTCCCGCAGCCGCCGCTGTACTCCAGCGTGCGGAGCTTCTTCAATACCTCATTGTTCCTCCAGATCTCGTCAAAGGGCATCTCCCGCACATCCCCCAGCTCCATGTTGAGATAGGCGCAGGGCTGCACCTTCCCCCTGGGGCTGATGATGCAGTAGGAAAGCCCCGCAAGGCAGCCCCGACGGAACCGCGTCTTGTAGCCGAGCTGGTCGGCTATGCGGATGAACTGCGGCGCACAGGTGGGCTTGAGCTCAATGTCCACTTCCTGCTGCTTTTTCATGATGCGGGTGAGGACATCCTCATAGGCCTCCGCCCGCAGGGACTCCTCCGCAATGGTCTTTGCCCGTCCCGTGGGAACGAGAAAGAAGAAATGATGCGCCTTCGCGCCGATCTCCACGGCAAAATCCGTCATGGCCTCCAGCTCCGACTGGTTCCAGTCCATCACCGTCGTATGGACCTGGAAGGGAAGCCCTGCCTCGCGGCAGTTCCTCATGCCCCGGACAGCCCCCTCCCAGGCGCCCGGAAAGCTCCTGAATTTGTCATGCTTTTCCCTGTCCAGGGAATCCAGGGAAATCCCCATGCCCTTCGCCCCGGCCTCCTTCAAGCCTCTGGCCATCTCCGGCGTGATGAGCGTCCCGTTGGTGCCAAAGACGGGGATGAGATGCAGCCTTGCCGCATGGCGCACCAGCTCCAGGATATCAGGCCTGGTCAAGGGCTCGCCGCCGGAGAAGATCATGATTTTGAACCCTGCTCGCGCAATCTCCTCCAGCAGTTTCTTCGCCTCTTCCGTGGAAAGCTCCTCTTCCGCCTTGCAGCCCGCATCACGGTAACAATGGGCGCAGTACATATTGCAGGCATTTGTCGTATTCCATGAAACGATCATATCATTTCCCCTCCATGCCGACGATGCCGATTTCCTCATCCGTGAGATAGCAGGAGGGATCGGATTCCCAGAAATCCCCCGTGCGCGCCTCTGCCCGTGTGCGGAAGTTGCCGTTGCAACTCTCCAGGAAGCGGCATTTTGCGCAGCGTCCCTTCAAGAGATGCTTCCTGTCCTTGAGCCCCCTCATGATGGGATGGGAGATGTCCGACCAGATATCCCCGAACTTCCTCTCCCGCACATTGCCGAAGGTGTGATGCTGGGTAAACTGGTCCGGATGCACATAGCCCATGGGGTCCACCTCGCCGAAAGCGATGCCGGAGCGGTTGCCTCCGTTGCGGGAAATGAATTCCCTGATCTGGGCCGCCGCCTTCTCATCGCCTTCGGACAGGGCCTTGAGGTACATGTAGACGCCATCGCAGTGGTTGTCCACCGTGAGGATCTCCTTCTCCAGTCCCCGCGCCTCGAAATCCTTCGTGCGGCGGATGATGGTGTCCATGGCATGGCGCGACTCCTCCGGCGTCACATCCTCCTCCATCATCTGGCTGCCACGGCCCGAATAGACGAGATGGTAGAAGCAGACCCGATTGATATTCTCTTCCTCGATGAAATCGAAGATATGGTCAAGCTCCTGCAGGTTGTGATGGTTGATGGTGAACCTGAGGCCTACCCTCTGCCCCACGGCCACGCAGTTCTCGATGCCCTGCATCGCCTTCTCGTAGGCGCCATCCACACCACGGAACTTATCGTTGACCTTCTTGAGGCCGTCCAGCGATATCCCCACATACCCCACGCCGATCTCCTTGATGCGCCGGGCAATCTCCCTGGTGATGAGGGTTCCGTTCGTTGACAGGGTGGGGCGCACCTCCTTTTCCGCAGCGTATTCCGCCAGTTCGAAAAAGTCCGGCCGTATGAGCGGCTCCCCGCCGGAAAAGAGCAACACCGGAACATGAAACTCCGCCAGGTCGTCAATGAAACGCTTTGCCTCCTCTGTCGTCAGCTCATCCCGATACTTCCTCGCATCCGAATTCATATAGCAATGGCGGCATTTCAGGTTGCAGGTCCTGGTGGAATTCCAGACCACCACAGGACCCATTCCCTCCGCCGCGCCGTCCCTCATCTTGTGCGCATTCTTCGTATAGCGCAGGGAATCCCCGAAATACTCCCGGGCAAACAATAGCTTCGTCACGCTGATCATACACAGATGCACTCTCCTATAATGAATTATTGGGGACGAATGCCGTCCAGCAAAATGCGGGTCTTGAGGGCCACATTCTCCTGAAAGGAAATGTCCAGTTTGCTGAAGGCTGCCGCCTGGTAGATGGAATGGAACATCTCTGCAATGAGCTGCGCCGGCACATCTTCCCGAAACTCCCCGCATTCCTGTCCCTGCCGGATGATATCCGTGAACAGAGGCTTGAACTTCGGCGTCAGCTTCGTCTTCCCCGTCATGCCCTCCGGCATGGCGGATTCCTCGGAACCACTGAGAAAGAGAGGAAGGACAAAGCGGTTCTTGTCCAAAAACTTCGCCGTAATCTGGCTTCCCGCAAGCAGAAGCTCCATGGAGGGACGGCCTGCGATATTGAGCTCCTCCAGCGCCTCCGTCACTTTTTTCGCCAGTTCCCCCAGAAGGCTCTGCAGAACTTCCTCCTTGGAATCGAAATAATTGTAGAACGTACCGATTCCAAGGTCGGCAGCGCTCATGATGTCCGCCACGGATGTATCGCGGAACCCCTTCCGGCTGAATTCCCCCACTGCGGCATCCAGGATCGCCTGCCTCGACTGGAGCTTCTTCCTCTCCCGTCGGCTCAACTGCTCTTCCACGGCACATGCCCTCCTTTGCACATATTTTGCATCACGTCTATTATATATGAAACCCATTCATTTGTGAATCCATAATTTCTTCTTGACAACAATGCAGGCGAATGCTATGATATTACACGTTGGCGGAAGCCAGCACCATGACTCAGTAGCTCAGCTGGATTAGAGTATTTGACTACGAATCAAAGGGTCGGGGGTTCGAGTCCCTCCTGGGTCACCATATTGAACATTTACAGGGGTTCACCTTACATAAGATGAGCTCTTTTTTTGTTGAGAAATCGATGATGACATCTAAGTTGGTTAGAAAAATGGAATTGACAATCATGTCGACTATGATAGAATGAAGCCAGGAACCTTGAAAGGAGCTACCTCATAGCAGAAACCATATCCGAAGGAGAACGGAAAGCACTATACGACGCAGCTTGTAAGAAGGTGCTCTCAGAGAAAGGTATCGTGGCTCATATCCTCAAGGACTGCGTGGAGGAGTACAAGAATGTTTCCATAGAAGACATCATCCACAAGTACATTCAGGGCAAGCCTGAGATTGACAGGATCATGGTTCAGGAGGAAAGCTTGCTGACACGCATCGGCAACGAGCAGACCGAGGAAAGCTCCGAAAAAGAGGGTACGGTGTTCTATGACATACGCTTCACGGCACTGGCTCCCTCCAACGGCGACATTATAGAACTCATCATCAACGTTGAGGCACAGAACAACTTCCACCCCGGATATCCCCTTCTGAAGCGGGGAATCTACTATTGCAGTCGCATGATTTCCAGCCAGTATGGCACTGTGTTTGTGAAGTCTGATTACGGCAAGATAAAGAAGGTATATTCTATCTGGGTTTGCACCAATCCTTCGCAGGAGATGGAGTACAGCATAACCAGATACAAGATGACAGAGGAAAATTTGGTCGGCATGGTCAAGGCTCATCGCCAGGACTATGATCTCCTGAATGTGGTCATGATTTGCCTTGGAAAAAAGACATACAAAGAACTTACGGGGCTTCTCAGCCTACTGAACCTTGTATTGATAGACAATTACCTTGACAGCAAAGAGAAGAGAGATACGCTGTCCAATGAATTCAAAGTGGAAATTACTCCAGAACTTGAGAAGGGAGTGGCTGATATGTGCAACCTTAGTGCTGGCATTGAAAGACAGGGAATTGAAAAAGGACAGATGAGAACTGTTATTAATACACTCAAAAGATATATACGTCGAAATCTCCCCATAAGTTCTGATGTCATAGCTGACATTGCAGAGGACAACGAAATGACGATTGAGAAAGTTCGCTCCATTGCCAAGGATAACGACATCTCACTCTCTTGAATATCCAAAGTAGAAATGCTCGTAATTCTTGGTTTTAAACCGATTGAGTCATTCACACTTTAAGGCACTTCCGATGTGAGATGCTTTTGTATGCAATACGAGTGCTTGCTGCGGTTAGGGAAGTTGTATAATACTCTCTTCGGTATTTGACTACGAATCAAAGGGTCGGGGGTTCGAGTCCCTCCTGGGTCACCATAAGAAAAGCTCAAGCCCATCGGTACACGCCGATGGGCTTTTTCAACGCTCCGTGCGAACTATGGTCTCCCCTGTCTTCCTCTCCTTTTTTTCCTCACCGGGAGCGAGAATCAGGAGTGCGGGCAGGTTGGATGCCCCGGGTGGGGAATATTCGATGGCCGTTCCCTTGTAAGGAGGATAAAGGCCCAAATCGGCAAACTCAAAATCCCGTGAGAAAACCATTCTCCCATCATATCTTTCCGGCAAGCCGAAAGGCGTTTTTTCCCCAAAGTAAAGCCTTCCTTTCGGTGTCTCCACCAAGCGTATGCCTTCCTTGTGCTTCACGCGCACAGCGCCTGCATAGACGCCTCCGAGGGGGCTGAGGAGGAAATGCGTCGGCGACTTTCCCTTCGTGGGAATCTCAAAGCGATAGCGCACACCGTAATTCCCGTAATTCTGGACAGCGCTCCCATCGGTGGCATCAATCCCCATTTTGTAGACATCCCTCTTGTTGTCCCCAATGGGAATATACACCATGCCATCCTTCTGCGGGTCATAGATACGCTTTGCCGTTATCGTGCGGTTCATGCCCTGGAAGGTCCCCCGAAGGGCATACTCATCACGGGGAAGAACCTTGGCGGTTTCCGCAAAAGACACGGGATCGGAATACTCGGAGCAGAACACCACCGTCACCCGCACAGGAGAAGATGCCCGGATATCATAGATACCGGAAACGAGCTCACCTGGCTGCAGGAGGACATCATTCATTTCCGAGGAAAGAACCCTTCCGCCCCCGCCTTCAATGGAAAAGGTTTTTTCCCTCTGGGGCATCGACATATAGCCGATCTCCGTCTCCTTCCCCACCTGCGGGTAAATGCTGCTCGGCCTTGAGATTGCAGACCGCAGGATCTTTACCGCTACGCGCCTGTCCCGCTCATTCTTGAGAACAACCGCAGCCTTTCCGGGCCTGCCTGTCTCATTCAGATGATAATAAAAGATCCTGGCATCCCCTTCGACAACATCCGAGTAAAGGATTCCATGTTCCTTCACATACTCCGGGCTGTCAGAAAACAACAACGTCCCCCCGGAATCCTTCGTCTCCACAGGCCACGGATTCATCACACGCACATAGAAACTGCTTTCTTCGTCTGCATAGTGATCCGCCGATGCCGTGCCCGGAACGAGCCAGGCCATGCATCCTGCCAAAACGCCCCGCAGAACAGACCTCCAGACCATCTTTCTACTTCCTTTCACTATGGGAAACACTGATTAATTCAGCCGCCCATCTTGACGCATCTTGCATGTCCTCCCTGTGTCGACAAATCCTCGACATAGCACCACTATGACTGCGGTTTGTCTCCTTGGGAGGAACACGCAATCTACGCCAATCTGGACGACTTCATTTAATCAGTGTTTCCTA
>JAFSWY010000122.1 GCA_017444295.1 Selenomonadaceae bacterium
CCTGCTTCTTCGCCTGCTCCTCTGTGAGCTGGCCTGCCTGCTGCTTCTTGTAGACCTCCTCAATGGCGCTCACTGCCAGTTCCGTCTCATCCCGAAGCTTTGTCTCAACGCTCCGCTCCAGGTCCGCACGGTAGTTTATCAGCTGGTTCTCGTTGTCCCGGATGGAATTGTAGATGAAAAATCCTCCAATGCACAGCATTGTTACGACCGACACGCCCACAATGACGCAAATCAGCCGCGTTTTCATTGAATTGAACATATTTCCCCCTCCATTTAGAATATATTCTTCGAGCAAAACCCTCACATGACGATTTAATATGCTATTCGATACCTATGCTTCTTTTTCCTGCTACGAAAAAAAGTTTATTATTTTCTTTTTTCCAGATTTTCGTTTATACTATAATAGTAATCACCGCAAATCTTGGAAAGGACTTTCCTATGCACCAGTACCTCTTCTACATCGGGGATTTCCCCATTCGCACTTACGGTCTCGTGATCTCCCTCAGCATCATCCTCGCCACCGGTGTCGGCTATTTCCTTGCAAAACAGGACGGCAGGGGCTATGAAAAGCATGTGGTGGACATCGGCATCTACTGCGGCATCGCAGGACTGCTGGGGGCAAGGCTCTGGGATGTCTTTTTCTTCGACTGGGACTACTATTCCCATCACCTCACAGAGCTTTTCAATGTCTGGCAGGGAGGCATGGCCATCCAGGGCGGGGTGCTGCTCGGTGTCATCACAGGGCTCGTCTACGCAAAACGCCATCATCTGGATGCCTGGGCATTGGCGGACATCCTCGCCCCGGCCATCGTTCTGGGACAGGCCCTGGGCCGCTGCGCCAACCTTCTGAACGGCGATGCCTTTGGCGCTCCCACCGGTTCCGCCTACGGCATCCTCTATCCCGATACCACCCTTGCCCATCACACATACGGCAACCAGCCCCTCTGGCCCGCCGAAGTATGGGAAGGCCAGCTGGACATGGTCATCTTCGCCCTGCTGCTCATGTTCCGCTGCACCGGCCATGCCAAAGGGCAATGCTTCGCCCTCTATGTCATGCTCTACTCTGCCGCCCGTTTCTTTCTGGAATACCTGCGCGGGGATTACACCCATCTCATCCTTGGCGTATTCAAGAGCGCGCAAATGACCAGCATCACAGCCTTCACCATTGCCACCATCGCATTTCTCCTGCTCCAGCTGCGGAAATCCCGCAGCGATTCCCCGCATCCCACCATGCCGGCGCACGACAGGAAAAATCGAGCAGGAGGCGGTGATTAGGGCGCACACAAAAAGAACGCCCCGCCGAAGCGGGGCTAGGGCGTGTTGAAAAGTTTCCGTTTTTCAACACGCCCTAGAATAAGTCACTGTGGCTGCCTGTACGTGTAAGCGTCAAGGTCAATTTGTCCTGTTCGATTTTGTAGATGAGCAGCCAGTCGGGGCGGATGTGGCATTCGCGGTAGCCGCGCCAGTTTCCCACAAGGTCATGATCGTGGTATTTCTCCGGCAGGGGAAGTTCATTGACCAGGTAACTGAGGACGGTTTTGAATTGAGCCTCTGTACAGTCTTTTTGCTTCAGCATACGCTTGTAATCTTTTTTGAACTGGCTGCGCATGAAGACATTAAGCATTCAGTTCCTCCATTACCTCATCAACAGAATGGAAAGGGCCGACAATGTTCACGCCCTGCTCTACCTCCTGGATTGCCTTGAGGGTTTCAGCATTGGGCGTTTCATCAAGGCGGAGTTCCCAGGGGATTCCCCGATGGCGGACAACAGACTTCAGGAACATAGTGATTGCGGTGGAAACAGGAAGGCCAAGCTCGGAGAATATGCGCTCCGCCTGCGCCTTGAGCTCTGCATCCACGCGAAGATTGAGGCTTTTGGTCATGGCGGCCATGAAAATCACACTCCTTTTACCGCTATTATAAAGCAAAAGAAAGTAAATGTAAATAAATTTACGTTACATAATGGTGCAAAAAGATGCCCCGCCGGGCGCACCCCAAAAAAAGAACCGAAGTGCCGATGAGTCGGCCACTTCGGTTTTTTATCCTCTGTATATCATTGATTGTTGCGACGGGCAAGGATGCGGATGACCTTTGCCCCCGTGTTGTGGATCTTGCGGAAAGGAGCCACCCGCGTCTTCGTCTTCGGCTTGATCTCCTTCTCCTTGCCGAAATCCCCCCGCTTGAGCAGCGTGGATTTCATCTTGTCAGGCTTGAAGAACTTCTGGAATTCCTTGTAGATTGGCTCCGGCTCTGCATTTTCCCGGCAAAGGAAAATATCCATGGCAACATACCTCAGATCCAAATAGACATGGATTGCGATATGCCCATCGCGGAAAAGGAGCATAAAGGCAAAATGATTCGCCGCAACCTCCTCGGAAGAAAGGTTCAAAAGCCCATAGCCCTTGTCTTTCATGAGTTCCTCCAAGGCCCCCTTGATCAGATGCAAGTCCTCAAGCTTGCTGGACTTGCAGTTATAGAAATCCACCGTCAGATGACGCGCAAGTATCTTCACTGGAAAAAACGCTCCTTCTCTTTCATATCACTTATCACTCAACTGTAACGGATTTTGCCAGATTGCGGGGCTTGTCCACATCACAGCCGCGCGTGATTGCCGCAAAGTAGGCAAGAAGCTGGAGCGGCACCACGGTGAGAAGAGGAATGAGCAGTTCATCCGTCTCAGGCACCTTGATGACATGGTCCACATACTTCTGTAGTTCCTCATCACCCTCGGCTGCAATACCGATGACCACAGCATCACGGGCCTTGACCTCCTTGATATTGGAAAGGGTCTTTTCATAGACGCTCTTCTGGGTGGCAAGGGCAATGACGGGAACCCCTTCCACAATGAGAGCCAGCGTGCCGTGCTTGAGCTCCCCGGCAGCATAGGCTTCCGCATGGATATAGGAGATCTCCTTCAACTTCAAAGAACCTTCCAATGCCACATCGTAGTCCAGGGAACGGCCGATGTAGAAAACATCCTCATTGAAGCCATACTTCCTGGCAAAGGTCTTGATAGGCTCCACATCGGAAAGTGTCTCGCTGATCTGTGCGGGAATCTTCCTCAGCAGGCCGATGAGCTCCTTGATGCGCTCCGGCGACTGGGTGCCCTTGATTTCCGCCATGTAAAGGGCCAGCATGAAGAACAGGATGAGCTGTGTCGTGTACGCCTTCGTGGAAGCCACGGCAATCTCGGGGCCTGCCCAGGTATAGAGCACCTGGTCTGCCTCGCGGGCAATAGAGGAGCCCACCACGTTGGTAAGGGCCAAGGTCTTTGCCCCAAGGCGCCTGGATTCCTTGAGGGCCGCCAGGGTATCGCTCGTCTCCCCGGACTGGGAGACAACGATGAGCAGGGTATTCTCGTCCACGATGGGATTCCGGTAGCGGAACTCCGATGCCAGATCCACCTCCACCATGACACGGGCAAGCTTCTCGATGTAGAACTTGCCCACAAGCCCCGCATGGTATGCCGTTCCGCAGGCAACAATGTATATTTTGTTGAAGGAATTGAGGAATTCCGGCGTCCACTTGAGCTCCTCCAACACAATCTGATTTCCATCCTTGGAGATGCGCTGGCTCATGGTATCGCGCACGGCCTTGGGCTGCTCATGGATTTCTTTGAGCATGAAATGCTCATAGCCGCCCTTCTCCGCAGCCTCTGCATTCCAGCTGACCTCAAAGACCTTCTTCGTCACAGGCTCTCCCCGGCGGTCCATGATGTCGACGGAATCCTTGCGGACGACAGCGATCTCGCCATCGTTCAGGATGAACGTGCGGCGGGTGCGCTGAATGATGGCAGGGATGTCCGACGCGATGAAGTTTTCCCCATCCCCAAGGCCGATGACCAGAGGATTGTCCTTCTTGGTGCAGATGAGCCTGTCGGGATGCTTTTTCGACATAAACACAAGGGAATAAGAGCCCTCGATACGGCGCAGCACTTCCCGTACCGCCGCCTCAAAGTCCCCATGGTAGACAGCTTCCAGCAGATGCGCCACAACCTCTGTGTCCGTCTCGGACTTGAAGGCATGCCCCTGTTCGATGAGCTCCTCCTTGAGTGCCAGATAGTTCTCTATGATGCCGTTATGCACCACGACAAACTCACCGGTGCAATCCGTATGGGGATGGGCATTGCGGTCCGACGGGCGCCCATGGGTTGCCCAGCGGGTATGCCCGATGCCAAGGCAGCCTTTCGGCATATCATCCTCAATCTTTTCCTTCAGGGAAGCCAGCCGCCCCACGCTCTTCTCCACACGGACCACCGAACCGTCATACACCGCGATGCCGGCGGAATCATAGCCACGGTATTCCAGCTTGGAAAGGCCTTCCAGCAGAAATTCCACAGCCTCCCTGTCTCCTACATAGCCAACAATACCACACATACTCGGTTTCTCCTTTCCCTCCCCGCACAGCAGAAATTCGGGGATACGAGTATTGTAGCGTATGGAGGAAGAATAGTCAACAAAATGCGAAAAACCGCCTCTTTACCAGACGAAGAGCCCGCCCATAGCCGCCGTGAGGAGGGACACCAAGATGCCCGAAAGCATCATGTAAAGGACGTTGCGCGAGATCAGCGCGACCTTCTCCTCCGGCAAAAGCCCCTTGAAAATGCCCACGATGATGCCGATGGTGCCGAAATTGGCAAAGGATGTGACAAACATGGTGAGCACCGCCTGCAAATGGCGGCTGAAGGTGGGGACAAGTTCCCTCACGTCCAGCATGACCACAAACTCGTTGGTGATGAGCTTTTTGCCCATGTATTGCGCCAGTTGAAAGGCTTCGTCCGTGGGCAGGCCCAAAAGCCAGGCAAAAGGGAACATGATGCAGCCCAGGATATTTTCCAGGGAAAGGCTGGGATGGAAAAAGCCCAGGATTGCATTGATGAGCGCCGCCAAAGCCACAAATGCCACGACGCTGCAAGTAACGATGAAAACAATCCGTCCGGCATTCATAATCGATTCGCTGAGATAGGAAAAGAAGGGCGGTTTCTCCTTCCCTTCCTCCAAGCCATAGATGACATCGTCCTCGGGAAGGACCTCCACGGGAAAGAGGATGTTGGTGACAATGAGGGCATTGACCACGTTCAAGGGAATGGCCACCAAAACAAACTCCGCCGGCATCAACTGGCTGTACGCCCCCACCATGGCCGCCGACACGCAGCTCATGCTCATCATGGCCAAAGTCTGGTTCCGCTCCATCTTCATGTTCTGTATCTGGAGGCGCGACACGGCCAAAGCATCATTGTTGCCCAGGAACATCATTTCAATGGCGTAGAAGGACTCAAACTTCGGCGTGCGCCCCAAAACGGACAAGGCCCTGCCAATGTAGCGGATAATGAAGGGCAATATCCCCACATAGGTGAGAATGTCAAAGACCGGCACAATCATCAGCAAGGGAAGCAGCGCCGCCGTGATGAAATTCATTTGGGGCGCATTGACCCAGTTGGGAAGAGCGAAACCTATGCCGACGAAGGCAATGTTGACGAACTCCGTAAATCCTTCCGCCGCCACACGCACAATCTCACGGCCAACCGGCACCATGTTCAGGAACCCGGCCAGGAACACGTTCAGGACAAACAGGGCGGCAACGGAACGCCAACGAATTTTCCGGCGATTTTTCGAGAGCAGGAACGCCACACCCAAAAAGGCAAACACCCCTAAAATATTGATGGCCAAAAACATGAAATCCCCCCTACTTCAAAACTCTCAAGAGGAAACTCTCGCCCTTGGTTTTGAGATCCGCCTTGAAAATGTCGGCTACCGTGGCGCCTATCATGGCAAACGTGGGATAGGTGCCGAGATTCACGCCGGGCTTTATGGGCTTGCCGTAAACCAGGAGGGGGATGTATTCGCGCGTGTGGTCCGTCCCCGGCGCACCCGGATCGCAACCATGGTCGGCCGTAATCATGAGGACATCGTCCTCGCGCATCCTGGCCATGAATTCCCCGAGCTGGCGGTCAAAGACCGTGGCGGCCCTGGCATAACCGGCGATATCCCGGCGATGCCCGTACTGCATGTCGAAATCCACCAAATTCACGAAACACAGCCCGGTGAAATCCTCGTCCATGACCTTTATGGTCTTTTCCATGCCGTCCACGTTGTCCTTGTTGATGCCGAGAGAACGGCTGATGCCGCGGCCGGCGAAAATGTCGGAAATCTTGCCCACGCCGATGGTGTCCAGCCCCTTGCGCCGAAGCGCATCCATCATGGTGTCCCCTGTGGGGTCAAGGGAAAAATCATGGCGGCGCGGGGTGCGCTGATAGTTGGGATGGGAACCCTCGAAAGGACGGGCAATGACCCGCCCGACCCCGTGCTGCCCCTGCAAAATCTTTCTGGCCGTGCGGCAATAGCCGTAAAGCTCCTCGACGGAAACATGCTTTTCATGGGCGGCAATCTGAAGGACGCTGTCGGCGGAAGTGTAAACGATCAAGGCGCCCGTCTCTTCGTGTTCTTTCCCGTAATCATGAATGACCTGCGTGCCGGAATACGGCTTGTTGCAAAGTATTTTGCGGCCGAAAGCCTCCTCCAGCTCTGCGATGAGCTCCGGGGGAAAGCCGTCGGGATAGGTGGGAAGGGGCCGCTCCGACACGATGCCGGAAATCTCCCAGTGGCCGATGGTGGTGTCTTTCCCCTTGGACAGTTCCCGAAGCCTGGCAAAGGCCGCCGTGGGGGCGCTCACCGGCTCGCCGCAGCCCACGCCGTCAATATTGAAAAGCCCCATGGCCCTCATGTTGGGGGTGTCGTATTCGGGGGATGCGGCAATGGATTTCAAGGTGTTGCACACTCCGTCGCCAAAATCCGCCGCATCCGGCTCCTGCCCGATGCCGTAGCTGTCCAGTACGATGAGAAATACTCGCTTGATGGGGATATCCATGTCTTTTGCCTCCCAACATTCATTTCTTCGCGCCATCGGCAGCAATCAGGTTTTTGATGCTTTCCACACCGACCTCGATGGCGGCTTCCAAGTCCATGCTCTCTTTCTGGTCAAGCCCTGCGGCCTCCCGTTCCTGGTTCCAGATAACGTGGAAGCAGGCGCCGCAACGGACATCGAGGGAAGCGGCGCAGATGAAGAGAGCGGCGCTCTCCATTTCGCTGGCCAGAACGTGCAGACGTTTCCACGCCTCCCATTTGCTGAGAAGCTCGTAGCTCACCGGCATGCGCTTGGGGGAATGCTGGCCGTAGAAGGAATCCTTGGCCTGGACAACCCCGGCATGCCAAGGCTTGCCGAGCTTTTTGGCGGCTTCCACCAAAGCGGTCGCAACCTCAAAATGAGCCGCCGCAGGAAACTCTATCGGGGCATAATGCAGCCCCGTGCCTTCCTGGCGAACGGCAGCGGTGGCAATCACCACGTCATCGGATTGCACCTTGAGGTCGATGCCGCCGCAGGTGCCCACGCGCACAAAGGTATCGGCGCCGATTGCCACCAGTTCCTCCATGGCGATGGCTGCGCTGGGGCCGCCAATCCCCGTGGAGCAAACGCTGACTTTCTCCCCCATCAGCGTACCGGTATAGACGTTGTACTCCCTGTTCGATGCAACCTGGCGGGCATCGTCGAAATAAGCGGCGATTTTCTCGCACCGTCCCGGATCGCCCGGCAAAATGACATAACGCCCCACGTCGCCCTTCTTGCATTGGATGTGGAATTGAACCTCTCGCTCCTGCATGATCATCCCTCCATACTTTAATAATTTTTTTGAAAAGCCCAAATTCTCTGCAACTGACCTTTCTTTGAGTATAATCCGACAGGCGCACTCTGTCAAGAATACGCCCGGTGTATCACGGCCACTGTTTGACACAAAGGCGAAACTGTGACAATTTTCAATCTTTGGCTGTTGACCTGCAACATTTCATTCTGTATAATAATATTTGGGCGCAGCATGATGCCCGGGGAATGTTTCGCTTTGATTTTGTCTCTTGCAAGCAAGGAGTGATAAGACCGATATGTCCGAGTTCAAAGATATCGACAGGAGTGCGCTGATAAAATGCGCCTTTGACGTTCAACCGAATTCCTATGCGCCATATTCAAATTTCAATGTGGCAGCGGCGGTACTGTGCAGC
>JAFSWY010000001.1 GCA_017444295.1 Selenomonadaceae bacterium
ATCTTTATGAATCTTAAGAGTATATGAAAACAGGAGGGGAAGACATGAAGGATATTCGTCTCGACAGTCCGCTCAAAGGCAAGCTCATTGCCCTGAAGGACGTAAAAGATCCTGCCTTTGCTGCCATGGGACGCGGCGCGGGCGTAGAGAATCCGGAAGGCAAGGTCTACTCGCCCTTTGACGGGGAAATCACGGTGCTGTTTCCCACAGGGCATGCAGTGGGTCTGCACTCCGATGACGGAATCGACCTGCTGATCCATATCGGCATCAATACGGTAAACCTGAACGGCGCCCACTTCCAGGCAAAAGTTGCCCAGGGCGACAAGGTGAAGAAGGGACAGCTCCTCATCGAGTTCGATCCGGCAGCCATTTCCAAGGCAGGCTACGATGTGACAACATCTGTGGTAGTCACCAATGCCGGTGACTTCGGCGACATCACCTTCCAGTCAGACGGCAAGAGCATCGTGGACAAGGCCGAGGCAGAGGAGCCCGCAAGCGCATCTTCCGCTCCCGCCGCGGCAGCCGACACGGAGTTTGACCATCTTCCCGCCGAGGAACGGGTGGCAAACCTGATCGCGAAGTATGTGGGCGGCATGAGCAACGTCCGCTCCGCCGAGCATTGCGCCACACGCCTTCGCCTCATCGTCAATGACAAATCAAAGATCCAGGAAAAGGCCATCGAGAACATCGACGGTGTCAAGGGCCAGTTCTTCGCGGCCCAGCAGTACCAGATCATCCTGGGCACGGGCTTTGTCGACAAGGTAACGGATGCCTTCATCCGCCTCAATCCCGCCCTTTCCGGCGGAAGCAACAAGGAAGCCGCTTATGAGCAGATGAGCCTGATGCAGAAGATTTCCCGTACCCTCGGCGATGTCTTCGTCCCCATCATCCCCGTCCTCGTGGCCACAGGTCTTTTCATGGGACTGCGCGGTGCAACCCAGAGCCTGGGAGCTGAATTCAGTCCCAGCGTGCTCCTGCTGAGCCAGGTCCTCACGGATACCGCCTTCGCTTTCCTGCCGGCCCTCGTGTGCTGGTCCACCATGAAGAAATTCGGCGGCACGCCGGTCATCGGCATCGTCCTCGGGCTCATGCTCGTTTTCCCGGCTCTGCCGAACGCCTATGTAGTCGGTGGATTCGCCAATGAGCTCGAGTCCATGGGAATGACCTGGCAGGAAGCCGCAAAGATTGCGGATTATGCGGGCAAAGTTCCCATCCCCGTTGATATCTTCGGATTGACGGTACCCCTCGTCGGCTACCAGGGTTCTGTGCTTCCGGCATTGGTGCTCGGCATCTTCGCCGCAAAACTCCAGCATTGGCTCAAGACCTTCGTTCCCGATATCATCGACCTCATCGTGACCCCCTTCCTCACCCTCTTCATTTCCATGCTCCTCGGCCTCCTCGTGGTCGGCCCCATCATGCATGCCATTGAGCTGGCCGTGTTCGGCGCAGTTCAGGCGTTCCTGGCAATGCCCTACGGCATTGGCGGCCTCGTGGTCGGCGGCTTGCAGCAGGTCATCGTGGTCTTCGGTGTCCACCATGTGTTCAACGCATTGGAAGTCCAGCTTCTCGCCACCACGGGCGTGGATCCCTTCAATGCCATCATCACCGGCGCCATCGTCGCCCAGGGCGGTGCGGCTGTTGCCGTTGCCCTGAAGACGAAGGACAAGAAGAAGCGCGCCCTCTACATCTCCTCGGCAGTTCCCGCCTTCCTCGGCATCACGGAGCCTGCCATCTTCGGTATCAACCTCCGCTTCATGAAGCCCTTCATCTACGGCCTCGTGGGCGGTGCCTGCGCAGGAACGGTGGCAAGCCTCATGGGCCTTGCGGGCACAGGAATGGGCATCACGGTCATTCCCGGCACACTCCTCTACATCAATCAGCTTCCCCAGTACATCCTGGTCAATGTCATCGGTTTTGCCGTCGCCTTCGGATTGACCTTTACCCTCTTCAAGACGGAAGAATAACATAACACAGTATCAAGAAAGGAGCTGTTGCAGTACCGATTGCAACAGCTCCTTTTGTCCACAGGAGGGACGAACATGATTGAGATCAACAAACAGGAAATCGATGCCAGGGTAAAAGAGGGAATCCCCTTCACGCACCGCTGGCACAACCGCTTCCATCTGGAAATGCCCTTCGGCCTCATCAACGACCCCAACGGCCTCGCCTTCCACAATGGGGAGTACCACATCTTCTACCAATGGAACCCTTTGGGCTGCGTCCACAAGAACAAGTCCTGGGGACACGTCCATACCCGCGACTTCGTGAACTACAGCATGCCGGAACTCGCCATGTGGCCCACGGACGAGCATGACAAGGACGGCTGCTATTCGGGCTGCGGCTTCGTGTCGGGCGGTGCCCTGCGCGTCTTCTACACCTGCAACGCCAAAGATGAAAACGGCGTGCGGACCCCTGCCCAGCGTCTCGGCACCCTCCGCTCCAACGGGGTCATCCACAAGGAGGAAATCGCCGTCCCCACCAACGAGAAGGGCTATACGGGACATTTCCGCGACCCTTATGTGTTCTACCGCCACGGCAAGCGTTACTTCATCCTGGGAGCCCAGACGGAAGACGAAAGAGGCTGCGTCCTCGCCTACGAGGAAACCTCCGAGGGCACATGGAAGTTCCTCGGGGAACTCAAGACGAAAATGAGCGAGATCGAGGAAAAGTTCGGCTACATGTGGGAATGCCCCGGCCTCCTGAAATTCGGCAGCCACGATGTGCTCCTCTGCTGTCCCCAGGGACTTGAGGCGAAAGAATACAAATACCAGAACCTTTACCAGTCCGGCTATTTCGCGGGCCATGCCTCCCTCGACAGCATGGAGATGTACCACGGGCGCTTCCAAGAGCTGGACAAGGGCTTCGATTTCTATGCGCCCCAAGTGTTCAGCCACGAAGGCCGCCACATCCTCATCGGCTGGATGGGAATGCCCGACCGGGATGACGACTATCCCACAAAGGAACATGGCTGGGTGTTCTCCCTGACCCTTCCGCGCGTCCTGACCCTGCGGCAGGGACATATCTACTCCAAGCCCGCAAAGGAACTGCGCGCCCTGCGCATCCAGGAGACCGCCGTGGACATCGACGCCGCCGAGACAAAGCAGGTGTCTGCAGATCTGGGCGAGGGAGCCGAGGTGCTGCTGGATGTCACCATGGGCAAGGCACAGCAACTGGATTTCGAGATCGTCTACGGTTTGGAAAAGGTCGTATTCCACTACGACAGGCGCACCCAGGTCATGGTCATCGACCGCGACGGCATGAAACTGGGCGGACGAGGCCAGCGGCGCTTCAAGCTCTACACGGACGACAACTTCTCCCTGCAGCTCTTCGTGGACCACACGGCTGTGGAAGCCTTCTTCCAGCACGGCGACGAGACCGCCACCTTCTTCGTCTTCCCGGAAAAGAACATCCTTCCCGAGTTCCGCCTCGTCTCCGACGAGCCCATGGAATCCGTCAGCGGACGCGTATGGGAGCTGGACAGCTTCCGCTTCCACGAAAACAAGAGTTCATGATCCCATCCGATAGGCATGGTTCAATGGCCCCGATCCGTGGCCAAGATCCAGCATAGCAGCCAATGCACCATACACATAGGATTTTGCCCTTTCGACTGCCTCCTCCAGCTCATATCCGAGTGCCAGGTTGGAGGCAATCGCACTGGAAAGAGTGCAGCCCGTTCCATGCGTGTTCGGGTTCTGCACTCTTTTTGCTGTGAACCACCGCAGGGAATCCCCCTGATACAGCAGGTCATCCGCATCTTCCAATCGGTGCCCGCCCTTGCAGAGCACTGCACAGCCGCATTGCCCGAAAATCTCCCCTGCGGCCTCC
>JAFSWY010000123.1 GCA_017444295.1 Selenomonadaceae bacterium
ATTTGATATTCGTTTATGGATTCCTGCCGCAAGACAGGATTGTCAATGAGCTGGACGCTGTAGCGGCCGCCCTTCGGACCGCGGAAGAAGGAAACCGCCATCTGCGTGTCCGCAACGGCTGTCGTATCCGGCTGCCCATCGCCATTCGTGTCAATCTCCACTTCCTTGGCGGTCACGGCAAAGATCGCCTTGTTGTTCTCGCTGATGCTCAAAAGAGCAATCCCCTCATAGCCATTGCTCTGCTGGATTTTCGTCAGCTGCGCCTTCGCTTCCTCCTCCGACAGCTTGTTAAGATCCGGCACGCCCTTGTCATCAAAAGCGTCCACGAGGACAACCCATGCATGCTTGACATTGTAGCCATCGTTGTCAAAGATGAGCACTTCCCCTTTCTTGGTTTCGTCCTCATAGAACATACTGGCGGGAACGACATTGGGCTTTGCGGGACAGAGAATCCCATAGCCATATTCCTTGCTGACATAGGTATATACCTTCTTTTCCGCCGCGGCAGCAGCAGGCTGGGCCGTACTGCTTTCCGCCGCCTCTACGGGAGCCTGGGCAGTGGGAAGTGCCCAAACAGCTGCGCCCAAAAGGACGGCAGCAACGATCTTCTTATTCTTATTCATCTTCATCACGAAATCCCTCCTACATAGCCTTGCAGAATTTCCAAGGCCTTTTCCGTGCTTTGCTGCTTGATTTCCACACGGTTTCCATGAAAATGATTTTCCTCGACGATGGTACCATTCTTTCCTGAAATGGAAATGTAAACGAGCCCCACAGGCTTGCCCGGCTCATCGGTGCCCGGCCCTGCAAACCCGGTGATGCCGATGCCGATATCCGCGCCGATGGCCTTTCGGATGCCCTCCGCCATTTCCTGCGCCGTTTCCGCGCTCACCGCCCCCATGCGCTGCAAGGTCTCACGGCGCACGTGGACAAGTCGCTCCTTGGCCGCGCAGGAATAGGACACCACGGAGCCGAGCACATAGGAAGAGCTGCCCGGTACATCGGTCAGGCGGCTGGTCAGGAGTCCCCCGGTGCAGGATTCCGCACAGGAAACTGTCAGGCCCTTTTGCCGGAGTGCCTCTCCTACCGAAACTTCCAGATTCTCCATGGCTTACCTGCTTCCCGCCTCATTGATCTTCTCTCCGACGACATCATAAGTGAATCCTTGCAGCACTTTCACCTTGATGATGTCACCGGGACGGCTGTCCGCATCCCCTTCGACGTAGACCTGGCCATCCACCTCCGGCGCCTCCCTGTAGGAACGGCCTCCGGTGATGTTCTCCTGCTCCTCGTCGCGTCCCTCGATGAGAACGTCCAGGACGCGTCCTTCCAGTTCCTGGTTCCTTCCCTCGGAAATCTTGCTCTGGATGCTCATGAGCTCATGGTACCGCTCCTGCATGACCTCCTCGGAAATCTGGTCCGGCAGGTCATAGGCCGGCGTGTCCTCTTCCCTGGAATAGGTGAACACCCCCACCTTGTCAAAGCGCTGCCGCTGGACGAAATCGCACAAGGTCCGGAACTGTTCCTCCGTCTCCCCCGGAAACCCAACAATGAAGGTCGTGCGGATGGATACCCTGGGAATCCTTTCCCGTATCTTCCCCAGCAGTGCCTCGACCTCCTCGCAGGTATCGGGACGCCGCATGGCCTTGAGCAGGTCATTGTCCGCATGCTGGAGCGGCAGATCCACATACTTGCAGA
>JAFSWY010000124.1 GCA_017444295.1 Selenomonadaceae bacterium
ATCCGCAAACGCAGGGGACGCTCTACCACGATAGACCAATAGGCAAAATCCTCATTGTTGAAAATCTTGCTGACTTCGCTTTCCTCCATATCGAGGAAAATACGAAGGATTTCCTTTCTGATGTCCTCCGTGAACTCGCAGTTTTTCTTGCCCATGTTCTTGCGGAGAGCCGACTTCATGCCCGTGGCATCAATGAGCTGGATTTTCCCCTTGCGCCGTTCTTCCTTGCGGTTGGACAAAATCCAAATGAAGGTGCCGATGCCCGTGTTGTAAAACATATTCTCCGGCACGGCGATGATGGCTTCCACCAAGTCATTCTCTATCATGTAGCGGCGGGCGTTGCTCTCGCCGCTTCCGGCATCCCCCGTGGAAATGGAAGAGCCGTTATGCACCTCGGCAATACGGCTGCCAAGGGGTGTATCCTTCATCTTGGACACATTGTTCAGCAGGAAAAGCAACTGCCCGTCACTGGAACGGGGAATCATGGAAAGATTCTCGCCATTCGGCAGATAGGTGTTGAAACGGGTATCGAGGATTTCCTTTTTCTTCTTTTTGTCATCCTCGCCGCTGGCCATCTTCTCCGCATCGGTTTTCCAACTCTTGCCGTAGGGAGGATTGGACAGCATGAAGTCAAACTGGCGGGTGGCGTTGCCGTCAAGGGATAGGGTAGAGCCGTAGCTGATATGCTCTGCCTGTGCGCCGTCGCCCTTGAGGAGCAGATCGGCCTTGGCGATGGCATAGGTTTCCGGGTTCACCTCCTGCCCGAAAAGGTGAATGGACACATTTTTGCCTCGGTCGTTGGCAAGATTGAGCAACCTGTCCTGTGCCACGGTAAGCATCCCGCCCGTGCCGCAGGCTCCGTCATAGCAGGAATAGGTGGCATCGGTAATCTTATCCGCCACGGGGAGAAATACAAGGTCGGCCATAAGCTCCACCACGTCCCGGGGTGTCCAGTGTTCTCCGGCTTCCTCATTATTTTCTTCGTTGAAACGGCGAATGAGTTCCTCGAAGATTGTCCCCATACCGTGATTATCCAGCCCCGGCAGACGAATCATTGTTTTTTTATCGTCCTTGTAGATGGGATTCGGGCTGAGGTTGATGTCTGGCGAGATGAATTTCTCAATAACTGCTCCCAAAATATCTGCTTCAATCATGGTATCAATCTGATTGCGGAATTTGAACTTGTCCAAAATCTCCTGCACATTGGGGGAGAATCCGTCCAGATATGCCTCAAAATCAGCTTTAAGTTTCTGCTTGGTCGATCTGCTGGTGAGGTCACGCAAGCGAAAAGGGGAGGCGTTGCAGAAGGCTTGCCCCGCCGCATGGCACAGCGCCGGGTACTGGTTGTCGATTTTGGCTTCGGTAAGCTGTTTCTTCAAATCCATCACAGCGTCCTTCGTGTCCTCCAGGAGAACATCCAAACGGCGAATGACCGTCATGGGCAAAATCACATCCCGATATTTCCCCCGCACATACACATCCCGGAGACAATCATCGGCAATGCCCCATATAAAGCTTACGATGGCGTTATGTACCTGGTTGTCCATATTGATGTTGTTCCCCCTTATTGCCTTTATACTGCTTATGCCGCTCATGCCGGGCATCCATCGGCTTTACGGCATCCTCTGGCAGAAGCCACACATTCCCCTTGAGTACGCTGCCGAGAATACGCCCTTCCTTGCAGAGCGTGGCAATACGCCGTCGAGATATATGCCACTTCCTTGACATTTCTGATGTCGTGACAAGTTCCATAGACACATCACCCCCATAGTTTATGTACATTATATTCCCCTGCGGGAACGATTACAAGAAACAATTTCAAATGTGCAGCTCCAACAGGAACTGTGAAATGATTATCGCATGTAAAGACCTGTTCATCTACCCACTCGCTCATCCGTCCTGCACCCAAATCATCCAGCACAAGACATGGCGCCTTCTGGAACGATGCCATGCAAAAAGAGGCTGCCGCACATCAAAAAAATGTGTGGTAGCCTCTTCGTAAATGTGGTAAGACTCGAAAGAATAAGCGGTTGCCTTGTGGCGTGGCTTGCAATCGGCAAGGTACAGTTCCGCAAGGTTTCGAAAGGTCATGTCCTTGCTCCACCCAACTATCTCAGCTTGCTCTTCTTCATTTTCGCATGCAGTACCATTTCCCTCGCATTGTCCAGAGATGCCGCCGTCGCATCGGCTCCCGACGCCATGCGCGCGATTTCATTGATGCGCTCGGTCTCCGAAAGCTGCAAGACATGCGTCGCTGTCGTATTGCCCTCCGACTGCTTTGCGATATAGAGGTGCACATCCGCCATGCATGCGATCTGCGGCAGGTGCGTGATGCAGAGCACCTGCCGCCATCTTGCCACCATCGCGATGCGCTCCGCCACCATCTGCGCCGTGCGC
>JAFSWY010000125.1 GCA_017444295.1 Selenomonadaceae bacterium
GATCAGCTCAAGAAGAAGCCGCAGCTCATTGTGGGATCGGCAGGACGCATCCTGGAGCTTTTCCGGAAGGGGAAGCTTCGGCTGGGGCATGTGGGCTGCCTTGTGCTGGACGAGTTTGACCGGCTGCTGGACGACCAGAATGTGGGAACGGTGGCGGAGCTGGTCAGGACGTTGCCCAAAGAGGGGATGCAGTACCTGATGTTCTCGGCAACCGCGCCGAAAAAGGCCCGGGAGCGGGCGGATTTCCTGGAGCATCCGGAGTTTGTCCGGGTGGAGGAGCCATTGGAGGCAGGGAACCGGGAGGACTTGTATCTGATGGTGCCTTTCCGCGAGAAGATCGACATGGTGCGAAAGTTGGCGCGGAATCTTTCCGTGAAGCGGGGGATGGTGTTCGTCAACCGATCCTTTGATGCAGGGCGTGCTTTGGAAAAGCTGCGTTACGAGGGCATCCGTGCCGAATCCCTCTTGGGAAATGCGGACAAGATGGTGCGGAAGAAGGCACTGGAAGATTTCCGGAAGGGGAAAGTGCATCTTCTGCTTTCCACGGATCTTGCGGCGAGGGGGCTGGATATCCCGGAGGTGGACTATGTGTTCAATCTCGATATCCCGGAATCCGCGAATGTCTATCTTCACCGTGCCGGACGGACGGCCAGGGCAGGGGCGAAGGGCCGGGTGGTCACTCTGGCGGATGCGAAGGAGTCCATGAAGCTGGAGGCTTTGGAGCAGAAGCTTGGGATTTCCCTGAAGCTCCTCAAGAAGCCAAGAGGGGAAAGGCCTGTAAAGAAACGAAGCAAGAAGTAAAGTGACTTTGTAAAGTGTGGAGGGAATCTTTTGGACATCGCGCCGATATTGTTCAAGCTGGCCATTGTCTTTTTTCTCATATTCATGAATGGTTTTTTCGTGGCAGCGGAGTTTGCCTGTGTCAAGATACGCCCGTCGCGTCTGGAGACGTTGCTTCAGGAAGGCAACAAGCGGGCGAGGTATGCGAAGGAACTCACGGATCATTTGGATGCGTCCCTGTCCGTGACGCAGCTGGGGATTACCCTTGCGTCTCTTGGCCTTGGCTGGGTAGGAGAGCCTTTTGTGGCGATGCTCATTTTGCCGCTGACCTCCATGACCGGGCTGGATGAGGGTGTCGGACACACGATTTCCCTCATGTTGGGGTTTGCCATCATCACGGCAATGCACATTATTCTGGGGGAGCTCACGCCGAAGTCCATGGCCATTCAGGATGTGGAGCGCATTGTCCTTTTCGTGGCGCTGCCCATGCTGATTTTTGGGCGCATCATGCATCCCTTTGTCTGGATACTCAATCATATGGCGAATTGGGTCATACGGCAGCTGGGCTTCCAGAATGCCAATGAGGGGGAGGATGCCCATACAGAGGATGAGATCCGCCTGTTGATGGAGGAAAGCCATCGGCAGGGGCTCATCGATGACACGGAAGTGGATTTCGTGGACAATGTCTTCGATTTCACGGAGCTCAATGTGCGTGAAATCATGGTGCCGCGCACGGACATGATCTGCCTCTATTTGGAGGATGATTTTGAGACGAATATCAAGACCATCCTGGAGGAGCAGATGACGCGCTATCCGATCTGCCGCGAGGACAA
>JAFSWY010000126.1 GCA_017444295.1 Selenomonadaceae bacterium
CTGGATTTTATACATGGAAGTCAGCTCCTAAATGCAGAGGAAATGCGGTGATGACGCTGTTTTATCTGCATTTATTATACCACAATATGACTCATAAGTCCATGTATTTATTGATATTTTGAGTTAATGACCAGTCACTAAGTACATCTGCGTTTTGTAATTTTTCCAAGAGAGGGCGCAAATCATCACGATAGGCACAAACTCCATTGGTTTTGCTGTTTTTTACCTTGCAAGCAAAACAGCTTATACAGCCTTTGTAGGTGTAGTCATAAAGGTGAAACACTTCCGTCTTTGCGCCTTTTGCCTCTGCGCCTTCTTTTGCTTTCATCAGCATTGCCATCGTATTGAAGTTCTTGCGGGGGCTGCCATTGACAAGTATGACTTTCATACCGTTCCCACCTTTCCGATTGTCTTGCCAAGCTGATATGCCTGTTCGGGGAATGCAGTTTTTGCAATGGCAGCCTTGTCCTTGCAGCCCTTCGCCAAGACCGTCCCGCAGTCCTGCCATTCCAGATAGGCCAGTGCCTCTCGATAGCTTTTCACGATACCTTCCATCGCCCAGGAAGCAGGATTCGTTCCCGTGGCAATCAATGCCGCTTTTTTCCCGCTGCCCTTCAACCGCTTGTCAATAGCATAAAAACGAGCCACGGCAGCCAAAAGCTGCGATGTTGCCGAATAATAATACAGAGGCGTGGCAAAGAGAATAAAATCCGCTTCCTCCAGCTTCGGCCAAAGCTCCGCCATGTCATCCTGAAAGACACAGGGGTGGTCGCCACACCCGCATTTGTCACAGGCTATGCAGGGATGTATCTTTTTGAAAGCTGTCTCGAAAAGGAAAATCTCATGCCCGCTTTCCCGTGCGCCCTCCATGAAACGCTCCACAAGGTAAGCGCTGGTGCCTTTTTTTGTGCGGGCTTCCGCTCAGAATTACGATTTTCATGGCCGGTACCTCACTCAATCTTCGCAGCACCCACGCCAATGCCTTGCAGAGCCTCTCTTATGAGCGCATCCGGCACCTCATGGTTCCTGTCCATGAAAACTTCCACGAAGCCTTTGTCCTTCCGAATATTTGCGCTATGCACGCCGGGAAGCGTTTCCAATTTGACCTTCAGCTTATCTTGAGCTATCTCTGAATCTGCTCCTGTCACATACAGCACTTTGTAGTCCAGCCGCTCGATTTTGAAGATGACCGGGCGCGTTCCGTCGTTGCAGCAAGCAATCATCATGTGCTCATCGTTCGTCCAGTTCCGCATGATGCTGCCGCCCTGCAAGGCCGTATAGATGTAGCGGCTGATGCAGTCCCACGCCTCGGCGCACTGCGTCCCGTTCCCCTCGCGCCAGAAAGTGTCCTCGTCACCGTAACGCTCAAAGATAAACTCATCGCCCACTTGATAGAACGGGCAGGGGCCGGACTTGGGGTCTGCCAGATACTTTTCTTGGAAATCCCCAAAGCATTTCTTGTCAATAACCGTCACTTTGCATTTGTACTGCACGTCAATCACTCTCCTATGGGGCGAGTATATCACGCTATTTCACAGGCCACAAGAAACAGAATGAACTATTTGTTTGCTTTCATACGTTTATTCAATATTGTATGCTTTTGTTCATTATGATAGAATGTTGGCATAATCAACCTGTGACTATACGAGGTGCGAGCATGAAAAAAAGGACATCGGCGGCCATATTGATGGAAACCTTAAAGGAACTCATGAGGCAGCGGGACTTTCGCTCCATCACCGTAGCGGACATCCTTGAGGCCAGCGGCCTTGCCCGCGCCACCTTCTACAAGCATTTCACGGATAAATACGCCCTGCTTGCCGCTATCTTCCATGAGGAGCTTGTCAGGCCGAATTTCAGTGACTACAGCTTGCCCGTGGGCGAGAGGGAAACCGAGGCCATTCGGCTGTTGTTGCAAGACCGCGCCTTCTATCTGAATGCGGTCAAGGAGCCGACCTTTCTCGATTTGTGGTATGAGCAGGCATATCGGACAACACGGGAATATCTACTGCGTTATGGGCTATCGGAGGATGACCTCCACTTTCTGACTACCGTCATGGCGGCAGCTTTCCTGCGCATCAATATCGACTGCCTAAAAAGGAACAGTCTGACAGATGCAGACCGGATAGGCAAGCAGTTTGAGCGATTGATACAGGGGTATGTGTC
>JAFSWY010000127.1 GCA_017444295.1 Selenomonadaceae bacterium
AAAGCGAAAGACGGTCTACGCCGTGCTTCATGGCGATAGGAACGGACTTTTCCCGAATTTCGTTCAGCGTCAGCCCCATATCCTCGCAAAGCCTTTCAGCCTCTCGTTTCAGCTCAGGATTCACCCGCAGCGTGATGGTTTCCGTTTTTGCCATAGTATCAGCCCCTTTTGTTCAATTATAGCAAAGTGCAAATTCTTGTTTTCATTGATGAACCTTAACAGTTCTTTCAGCTCATTCCTTGGAATTTGGCTGTTGTTGTGCTCTAACCTTACTCCGCTTCGGGTTATCCAGACCTTTGTTGCATTAGCAGTCGGTCTTCCTTTTGCTATATGAACATGCACAGGCTCTAACGGTTCATTTTCATTGAGCCAGAAATATATTGCATATCCCAAGAAATCTACTAACGCTTTAGGCACAAATTTCACCTCTTGCCATTCTCCATATCATTACAGCGTTGTCTTTCAAGAAGCTCTTGATTTCCATCTTCTGTCATTTCCAATACCCCCGACACGTCCAATCTTTGCCTGCTGTTTCATCCTTATCAATTTGTCTTTGCAAGATGCGCCAGCTTCACCCGCACGATTCTTTTGACGGATTCGTTGATGCGTTCCTCCTTGATTTTCCCTTGTTCTACGGCTTCCAAGAGCTTGAGGTAGACCTCGGTGCTGTTCTGGTACTCGTGGCAGCTCAGCACGATGTCGGTTCCGGCCTCCACGGCCTTCAGGGCGAGCTCGCCGGGCGTGTAGAGCTTGGAGACCGCTCCCATGGCGATGTCGTCGGTGATGATGACTCCTTGATATTCAAGCTCCTGGCGGAGGAGCGCGGTCTGGATTATGGGGGAGACGCTGGACGGGGATTCATCGTCCAGTGCGGGGTAGATGGCATGGGAAATCAGAATGAAGTAATTCTCGGGATTCTTTTCCGTGATGAGGGTGCGGAAGGGAAGGAGATCCTCTTCCTGCAAGGTGGCTATGGGAACATTGATGACGGACATATCACGGTGGGTGTCCACCACGCTCTTGCCGAGCCCGGGGAAGTGCTTGAGGCAGTAGATGAGGCCTTCCTGCTCGTAACCATTTGCCGCTTCTCGCACGAACTTTGTGACAGAGGCCGGATCGTTACCGTAGGAGCGGCCCCGCTCCATTCCGAGGTCGGCCACCGGCGCGAAATTCAGGTTGAATCCGATGCCTTTGAGGGCAACGGCTGTTTTGGCGGCCCAGATTCGGGCATTTTCAGGGTTCCCCGTCTCGCCAATCTCCTGCTCCGAGGGTGGCGGGGGCAGGGCATCCTTCATGCGGGCGACCAAGCCGCCCTCCTCGTCCACGCCGATGAAGAGGGGCAGCTTCTCCTGCGCCTGTTCCTGGAGGTGGGCATTCAGCAGCCGCACCTGCTCCTGGGACTCCATGTTGCGGTCATAGAGGATGATTCCGCCGATATGGTACTGGTGCAGCATGAAAAGGCTGTCTTCCGTCACATCGGTTCCGTGGATGCCAATCATGACCATTTGCCCGATTTTTTCCTTGAGGGTCATGGAGGCCACCATGGCATCCACCTTTTCGTCGAGAGAGGCATTTTCCGGCACCGTGGGCTTGGGCGGCGGCGCATCCTTCTGGGAGAAACCGCACCCCATGAGCAGCAGGGAGAGGGCGAGAATGAAAATGAGACAAGAAGGCACGCAGGCAGACGAGTTCACAAATTTTTTCATCGTTAAAATCCTTTCTGTGGCAGTTTTCCCGGATGTGCGCGGAATTCATGTATTGCTTATGTTGATTTCCCATGGAACGGATTTGTTTACATCTTTACATCTAAATGTAACATTTTAGTTCACCTTTTGCAATGGAAAAGAAGGAGTTTGGCAGGGCAAGGGGGAAATATTTCAATAGGAATATGTTTTCATGAAAGGGTGACAGGGAGAATGAGAGTTCGTATTCGATATGGGGGCGCGATTGTTTTTGCCCTGCTGTGGATGCTGCTGCTTGCATCCATTGCCTGTGCTGAGGGAACGTGGCGGCTGGACGGGGATGGGAAAGGCGGCATGCCCCGGAACTTCCGCATGGCTTCGGATGACTGGCACCGGGCGCTGGGGCGGACGGAAGCACCGCCCCGCAGGGGACTGGATTCCCTGCATGCCTCTGCCAGTGCCCAGACTTCCCTTAAGGGACTGTCCGCATTGTACAAGAAACTGGCATCTGCAGCACCGAATCCGAGGCAGATCTACATGGTGGATTTACGGCAGGAGTCCCACGGCTTTGCCAACGGCGTTCCCGTGAGCTGGTACGAGGAGAAGAACCGCGCCAATTTCGGCAAGGATGCTAAGGAAGTGGAACTGGATGAGGCGGAGCGGCTGAACAGCCTGCGGAAGCAAAAGACGACCTTTGTTCCCCTTGGCAAGTCGGACACGGAAAGGCTCAAGCCCATGACCTTTGCGCCGAAGGACGTAATGACGGAACGGGAAGCGGCACAGCGGGCAGGGTTCCGGTATGTGCGCTTCGCCGCTGCGGACATGGTATGGCCCGATGCCAAAACGGTGGAGGAGTTCATGGCCTTTGTCGCGGCACTGCCGGAGGATGCCTGGCTCCACTTCCATTGCCATGCAGGGCATGGGCGCACCACAACCTTCCTCGCAATGTACGATCTTCTCAGGAATCCGGACGTATCCCTGGAAGATGTGGCAAGGCGGCAGTACCTTCTCGGCGGCACGGACCTTTTCTCGAAGAGCAGCGGGGAGGATTGGTATGCCCAGGCCCACAATGAGCGGGCGGAAATGCTGCGCCTCTTTTATCGTTATGCCAGTGAAGTGCGGACGAAGGACACGTCTCTTCCCTGGAGTGCATGGCTGGAACAGGAAAGGGAGCCGAAGGGGACGGAGGAAGCCTTTCCCGAAAAGCCCTCCGGGATCCTTGATGCTGCGGCAATGGAACGGACAGAATGGGTCTTGCCGCCTTCCTATTCCGCGCCCTTGATGGAGACGGGGGCAAAGGCAGGGGAGGTCACCATTCTCGGGCCCGCCGAGGTGTCGCAGCGGCAGATGGTCCGTTTCCTGGAGCAGCGCAATCCCAAGACAAAGCTCAACTGCACTCCCACGGAGCTTGTGAGCTGTTATTACGAGGAAGCAGGACGTGAGGGCATCCGTCCCGATGTTGCTCTGTGCCAGGCATTCAAGGAGACGGGCTTCTTCAACTACGGCGGTGATGTGCTGCCGGAGCAGAACAATTTCTGCGGCCTTGGCGCCACGGGAAATCGGGTGAAGGGAGCGAGGTTTGCCTCGCCTCGCCTGGGTGCCCGCGCCCATATCCAGCACTTATTGGCCTATGCTTCCACGAACCCTCCCTCCATGGAGGTCGTGGACCCCCGCTATGACCACATCGTCAACAACAGGAAGGACATTCATGGGCAGATCCATACGTGGACAGGCCTCAACGGCGTCTGGGCGGTTCCCGGCACCCATTACGGGCAGGACATCCTCAATCTCTGGGGCCAGGCAAAGGCACCGGACGGCTCTCCCGAGTCCTTGCTGCAGGCTGCCATGAAGGTCCGGAGGAATCCGAAGGATGCCGAAGCCTATCTTGAGCGCGGCATCGCCAATGCCAATGCCGGAAGGACAGAGGAAGCCCTGCTTGACTACGGCGAGTCCCTGCGCCTCCGCCCTTCTGCGGAAGCCTATTATGACAGGGCCCTTGTCCATGAAATGCTGGGAGATTTCGAGGCAGCACTGGCGGACTATTCGGATGCCGTCCGTCTGGAGGCCGATTTCCCCCAGGGCTGGTACAACCGTGGCAATCTCTGCTTGCGCCTGGGCATGGATGACCGGGCGATTGCCGATTTCGGGGAGAGCCTCCGGCTCATTCCCCAGTTGGCCAATGCCTATGTTGGACTGGGAATCGCCGCGATCCACCAGAAGAAGTATGACACCGCATGGCAGGAATTCTATGATGCAGGCACGACCAATTCTGCCAATCAGGTGGTCAAGGCCAACCAGGAACTCATCATGGACTGCCTGGCAGGAAGACGATGATTCTGCATGAGACGTCAGACGCGCTTTCGCGCGGCTGTAGCGTGTGCAACACGGAATATCCGGTTTCAATCGGATATTCGTATGAGAACTGCAGGAGATATAAGAAAAGAGGTATGCTGTGAATCGCAGGGAATTTTTGAAATACTCTTTTGCGGCGGCATTGGGGCTGGGATTTCCCATGCTCCTGCCATCGCATGCGCAGGCGGCAAGGCTCGAAAAGCCGCCTGTCCACCGTTATTTCCTCCAGTTTACGGATCATGAGGAGCGTCCTTCAACCGACTTCCTTGTCATTCACCATACAGGCTTTCCGTCGGACAAAGACTCTACTGCGGAGGAAATCCACAGCTTTCATCAGGGAACGATGAAATGGGCAGGGATCGGCTATCATTATCTGATCCGCAAGGATGGGATGATTGAGCAGGGACGATGGCCCAGCCTCGTGGGAGCACATGCCCTGGGGCATAACAAGACCTCGGTGGGCATCTGCCTGGCAGGGAATTTCAATCTGGCAAAGCCCACCCGGGCACAGGTGGCATCCCTCTGCCAGCTCACTGCATGGCTCTGCCAGGAATATGAACTGGATCCCATGAAGCGAGGGGTCATCGTCGGGCACCGGGATCTCAACGACACTGACTGCCCCGGAAAGAATCTCTATTCGTTGTTGAAAGGGATTCGGCAGTCCTGCCGGGAAACACTGTCCTTTCACATGCAGGAAAGAGGGGGGTTCGACCACAGCGGCGAATTGCACAGTTGATTGTGTTGGGTCGATAAATAAAAAGGATGTGGCAAAATGCGAGAGCATTCTGCCACATCCTTTTTCGTGAAAAGTCCCTTATTGCAGGGCTTCTTTCAGCGTGTCCATATTCTTGCGCATGGTCGTGAGGTAGGCATCCATGGCGCTTTCATTGGCTTCGCCGGTTACTATCGGGTCAAGGGTGTAGATCCTGGCACCGGTGTCGCGGGCAATGGTCTTGGCGGCATCCGGGGAGTATTGGGGCTCGGTGAACAGGACTTTGGCAGCAAGGGGCTTGACCTGCTCGATGACAGCCTGAAGCTCGGCCGGTGTCGGCTCGCTACCCGGCTCTCGTTCGATGACGGTGAGGATATGCAGGCCGAATTCCTTGGCAAAGTATGGGAAAGCCTCATGGAAGGTCACGATGTCTTTGTGCGGGACGTTGTCCAGTGCCTCATGCATTTCCTTCTTGAGGGCTTCAAGCTTGGCGATATAGGCATCGGCATTGGCCTGATAAGCATCGGCATGTTTGGGATCGGCGGCCTTCAGCTGTCCGGTGATGTTCTTGACCTGCTGGATGTCTGCGGTGATGCTGAGCCAGACATGGGGATTTTCCTCATCCCCGTCCTTGAGCAGTTCCATGCCCTTGGAGGCATCAATGGCCTTGAGGTTCTTCTGCTCTTTTATGACTTTGTCGAGGAAATTCTCCATGCCGGCACCATTGGCAACCAGTGCATCGGCTTTTTCCAGCGTCTTCATGTCCTCGGTGGTCAGCTGGTAGTCATGCAGGCAGCCGGTCTGCGGCTTGGTCATGTTCGTGACGGTGACATCGTCAATGCCTTTTGCGATATTGATGGCATCGATGTACATGGGGTAGAAGGTGGTGACGATATGGAACTTCCCGTCCTTGTCAGTTGCATTTCCCGACGAAGAACCGGTATTCCCCGCGCCGCAACCGGCAAGTATCAGGCAGAGTGCGGTGAGCAGGCAGAGAAAAGCGGATTTGCATTTCAAAACGAAGACCCCCACAAACTTATTCATCTTCCTCCGAAATCTTGCTCCAGTCAATCCCCAGAATCTTTTCGAGGAGCTCCTCCTCGGAGGTTGCCTCCACTCTGGCATGCTTGACAGAACCGAGCTTCGGCTTGTCGTCTGCTTCTTTATCCTTCTCGGCCTTCTTGTCGGCCTCCTCTTTTTCCTCTGCGCGTTTCTCCTTTGCCTTCTCCATGCGCTCCTTCTGCTGCTCGGACATCTTTTCCAGTTCGGCGAAGAGCTTCATGTTTCCGTCGTCATCAAAGGAAATGGCGATGCGCTTGAACTGCACGCCTTCCCCAAGCTCGCCTTTCTCCTCGATCCTCTTCGTCATGTCAATGGCGGACTCGACCTTGCCCATGACCTCTGCGGCATAGTCCTCGTCATTTGCCATGCGCTCCAGCTCGTCGCCGCGGAGGATCACGGAATACTGCTTCGTTGCCTGGTCCAGTGCCTTGGGGTCGTTGACATCGTCTGCGATGATGAAATCATAGTCGCCGTATTGCTCGCGGAGTTTTGCGAGGTAGTCCTGGGCCTTGGCAGACAGTTTCTGCTCCGGATTCAGGCTTTCTTCCTGGCTGCCGGCGTTGTCCAGCTCCTGCTTGCGCTGGTTCGCCAAGGCCGCCAACCCGTCACTGGAAAGCTCCACATTGAAATCGCCGCCGTATTTTTCCATGAAAGGGTCCTTCGCCTTGTCGGAGTTGTTCCCCTTGTTTGCAGAAGAAGCATTTTTCGCAGCCTGTCCGATGCTCTTGTAGAGCTGGCTGCTGTACGCTGTGTTGATCATGTTGCCCATAGCCATATCCTCCTTTGATACAGTTCCTGAAATCCCTTTCTTTTTCTTGCGCAAATATTGTGCAATCGGGCAGCCGTCTGAATCGCAGAGACAACCCTTCTAATGTATATATCGAAGGTTTCCCTTTAAACTTAAGCGGAAATTTGCCCCCTGCCACCATTATTTTGCCTTGGTTTCTGTGGAGGCCGCATGGCTGTCGCCTGTGGCATAGTCGATGATGATGCCGGGCTGCACGTTGTAGCAGAAGACATGGAAGCGGAGGCCCTTTCCCCGGTCCTCCACGGACAGAGCCTCCATCTCGACGCCGCTGGCCACCAGATTGTTTCCTTCAAAAATGGGGGTGACGCGGTAGAGGACATGGTTCCCTGTGTGCTTGATGTAGCTTGCCGCCTTGTTCTCGAAGGGCAGCATGCCCTCCGCGTTCAGGTATCTGGTCCCCGTGATGAGATTCCTGGGATTGGCATTTTCGGCGGTCAATTGGTAGCCGATGAGATGGCAGCGGTTGTACAGGTATTTCTTGTCGATGATGTCATCGTAACGTACCGTATGCCATCCTGAGGGCTTGATCTGGCCGATGGGGCCGCGTTTCTCCGTGGGCATGAGATCCGTGCCCACGTTTGCATAGGCTGGGCCGCACCGCCCCAGGGAATCCAGTTCGCTGTAGGTTTCAAAGGAGGAGGATGCCTCAAGTTCCGCGTCGGTGAAGTTTGGCACATTGTTCCCGAGAATCACATAGGGCTTGCCCTCGTAGGGCGGTATTTGGGAAATGTCCAGGGCCGGAGGGGCTTCTTCTTTTGGTTTCTCCACAGCGCCGCCGACTGCAGCCTGCCGCAGGATGCCGGAGAGCTCCCCGAGCACGGGAAGGGAATCATATGCTTGGGAAAGCCCGTTTCCGCCGATCATCAGAAGAAAGGCCGCTGCGAGAACCGCCAGAAACGGCCTTTGCTTTTTCCTTCTTTCCATGCTTCCATCTCCCGCAAAATGAGTTCTTCAATATTATAACGCATATAACGTATAGTTCATCAAAAGCGGCAGATTCGGAAAAGCACTTTCAAAAGATATTTTCTTTCCCAGAGCCATATATGAAAGTTATGATTCTCCGCTGGTGTTCCCACTCTCTGTTTTGCCGGTCCAGTCTGCCAGTCCGCCGAATTCGAGGACATTTCTGTAACCGTATTCGGAAAGCAGTTTGGCGGAATCCTCCGCGCGTCGCCCGGTCCAGCAGTAGAGGAGCAGTGTCCGGTTCTTGTCGGGGAGG
>JAFSWY010000128.1 GCA_017444295.1 Selenomonadaceae bacterium
ATATATGCTGCCCTTGCTGTCCACGCCTGTCTTTGCCATATCAAGGGCATTCGCCAATGGTTGCGTTTCCCCTTCGAGTATTGTACAATAGGCATAGAAAGAGCACCGCTCCAGCGGTTCGCCCTTAGTAGATTCTTTAACAAAACCCGCCACGGTCGTCCAAACTGAAGGCGGGTCATTTTTATTGCGGCGAAGACAACCCGCTTTTACGGTGCCATGCAAAGTATATCTATCGTATGAAACCACTTGCAAAGGGAAAGACATCACTCCAGGGATATGATCTTGTTCCTCAAGACATAGACCAATGCCTGTGTGCGGTCATTGACGTTCAGCTTGCGGAAGATGTTCGTGAGGTGGTTCTTCACGGTCTTCTCGCTGACGCAGAGCGCCTTGGCGATATCCTGGTTGCTGTAGCCCTTTGCAATGCAGGCCAGCACATCCATCTCACGGGAGGTCAGCCGCTCCGAGCGGCTTTCCTTCCACATCTCCCTTGCCTTCTCGTTGACATCGTCCGTCTCGCTGATGCCGCCAAACAGCCGCTCCGCCAGTTTCGGGTAGACGAAAGCATTTCCCTCGTTCACCACATGGATGGCGCGGATCAGTACCGACGGCTCCACGTCTTTCAGGAGATACCCGAGGGCGCCGTTCTTCAAGAGCTCCAGCACATAGTTGTCGCTGTCGTGGATGGTCAGGGCAATGACCTTCGTCTTGCACTTCGCCGCCTGGAGCTGCTTTGCCACTTCCAGGCCGTTGAGCCCCGGCATGTTGAGGTCCAGCAGCAGCACGTCCGGCTGCAGCACCAGCGTGCGGGCAAGGGTTTCCTGGCCATCCTCGGCCTCACCGACGACCTCCAGATCGTCCTCGAAATTCAGGACCCGCTTGATACCCTGCCGCAAAAGCGCATGATCATCCGCAATCAATATCTTTATTGCCATGGTTGTTTTCTTCCTCCCTCGATACTTATCCCTTTCAAGAACAGCTCGACGAAAAGGATTCTGTCTGAGTAGTATAATTAGTCCAGCACATGCGCCGTCAGGAAGATCATGAGCTCGGTCTCTGACTTGCTGTGCTTTACACTGCGGAAAAAAGCCCCGAGAATCGGCAAGTCCCCCAAAAAGGGAATCTTGCTCATGCTTCGGGATTCCTCACTGCCGATCAGCCCGCCGATGACCATGGTCTCCCCGTCCCTGAGCCTCACCATCGTGTCAGCGGAACGCCTCTGGAAGCGATAGGCCTTCATCTCCTCCACGTAAAGGGGAGAACTGACCTCCGTATGCACCTCCGCCGTGATGTATCCGTCATCGTTGACCCTGGGCGTGTAACGCAGGATGATGCCCGCATCCTTGTACTCCATGGATGTGGTGGTCGTCGAATCCGTGGTGGAAACCGTGGGCACCGGCACAGAACCGCCGATGTTGATGACCGCCTCGCGCCCCTGGATGGTCGTGATGTTGGGGCGCGCCAGGATCTCCGCCTTGCCGTCCGTAACGAGGGCATTGATCTTTGCCTCGTAATAGAACTCATAGGGATACCCTTCCGGACCGCGCCCAAACTGCACGATGCCCGGAACCCCCTTCTCAAGCCAGTTCCGGCTCGTCTTTGTCCTTGGAACGCTTTCCTTGATGTTCACGGTATTTCCCGACGCATCCAGCGCAGAATAGGAACGCTGGTCATAGGCCGTCTCGGTGTCGGGATACTGGGGAACCGCAGACCACTGCCATTCCACCCCCAGTTTCTTCGAGGCATCCTTCTGGAGGGCAACCACCTTCGCCTCCAGGGACACCTGCTTTGCGGGAACATCCAGCTTCTTCAGGAGCTCCCCCGCCGCAAGGGCTTCCTGGGGCGTCCCATAGAGCACCAGGGTATTCGTCGCCCGGTCCACCAGAACCCGGCTTCCCGTCAGCGATGCCGAATCAGCGGAAGGTGCATTTCCTGCATCATCGGCATTATGTTTAGTATTCGTCACGGAATCCGTTTTTCCTGCCAATCCCAAAGATAAATTCACAGCATTTTTCAATTCTTCCGGATTGCCGTAATGCACGGGGAAGGAATGTATGCCGCGCATCCCGGACTGCTGAGCGGCAGCCGTCACGACAAAGGTGCCGTCCAGATCCTGCAGGGCGAAATTCCTCGCGCCGGAAATGAACCGAAGAACATCCTCCGGCTCAACCTCCTGAAGGTTCAGCGTGACCGTCCCCTGGACGGAATCGTCCAGCACAAGATTGAAATGCCCCATCCGTGCCACCGTCATGAGCACGGAACGCACATCGCCATCCACCACCTGAAAAGAAATCGGCGCGGCTTCTGCCACCGGCCATGCTCCCTCCACAGAACAAAATGCCAGTATCCCCAAAGCCAACGCTTTCCAACGCAGGCATTGCCTGCCCCAAAAGCCCATGCACATACCCTCCCGTCTTTCCTTTGTCCAAAATCATCAAAAAGCAGGCAGCCGTAGCTGCCCCCCGCCGCCATTGCCGGAAAAGGTGAGAACATCCTCCCCGATGTCCTCCACGACACAATCGCCGAAATGTTCCCCCACGGCAACGCTCCGCGTTTCCTTTCCGTTGCTCACGATGGCCAGACGCCCCTCCGCACCGGAAAGGATGCCCTTCAATACCCATTCGGGAGAGGGCGCCTTGTCCGGCTTTGCCTCCACAGCCGGAGGAACCGATGGAGCAGACGATGCTTCTTCCTTCTCTGCCGGCAGCAGGATCTCCTTCTTTTCTGCGCTTCCTCTCCCCTCATGAAGCAAGGAGAAGGGGTCCTGCAGTTTCTCCCCCTTCGCCGCCGTTTCCTCTCCCAGGATCTTCCATCGGCCTTCCTTTTCGGGACGTTCCTGCTTCTCTTCCGGAAAGTCCCCCGCTTCCACGGAAACCGGCGCATCCTCCGGAAGCCATGCCGCCCCAAGCATCAGCAGAAGCAGTGCAAAGGCGGCCGCCAGCCATTTCTTCCGTTCCGGCATCTCTATCCTACCCATAGCCTTCCCTGCCTTTCCGCAATCTGTTCCGAATCCACAACGGAACAAAAGCTCCGTCGACACTGCATCGACGGAGCCGCAATTCTTATTTTCCTGCCTTGAGTGCCTGAAGTTTCGGACCCATGATGCGCTTGTATGCCTCGACGCCCGGCTGGTTGAAGGCATCGACATTCGCCAGCTCGCCCTCATAGGCAACGGACATTGCCAGCATGTAGAGAAGCTCGCCGAGATGATAGGGCGTGAGCTCCGGCAAGGTGAAGCACGCATTGAAGCGATGGTTCGACTGAAGAGCGTCCGCATTGGACTGGCGGGCAACCTCCAAAGCATCTCCCATGGTCACGCCGGAGATATCCGCAAGCTTCTTCACATCCGGGAACACATTCGGGATCGTGAGGTCGTTCTCCCACTTCGCAACCTTGATGAACTGGACCACCTTGTCCAGAGTGCCTTCCTGATGCTGCTGTGTCTGGGAATGCATATCCGTGGTGCCCACAGCCACGAGAGGCGTGCGCCCGTAATAGACTTCCTTGCCATCCCTGTCCACCTGCTTGCCGAGGGATTCCGCCATGAGCTGGATATACCATTCGGAAACCGACTTGAGGTAATCCCCATAGGGCATCATGACCTCAATGTTGCGGCCATGCTTCTTCAATGCCGCAAATTTCAGTGCCGCATTGAGCATCGCGGGATTCTGCCAGATATCGTCATTCTGGCAGGCCTTGTCCATGTCCTTCGCGCCATCCAGGAAGGCCTGGATGTCCATGCCGACACAGGCCGCCATGGTAAGGCCCACATCGCAGAAGATCGAGAACCGTCCGCCCACGCCATCGGGAACCGCATAGGTGGGCCATCCCTTGTCCGCGGCCAGCTGCTTGAGAAGGGTCTTCTTCTCCTCATTGGGGTCCGTCACCGCCACGACCTCAATCTCGACGTTCTCATATTTCTGCAGGGCATCATAGATGACCATGAAGTTCGACATGGTGTCGAGGGTGCCGCCGGACTTCGAGATGACCAGGAGGAGGATCTTGCCCTTGCGCTTCTTGTGGGACACCGAAAAATCCGCCAGCTTCTTGAGATGCCTGATGAGATCCCCCGTGCGCCGCGGGTCGATGTTCTGCCCGCTGAAATAGATTTTCGGGAACCCTCCGCGCTCCTCGTCGGACATTGCGTTCCAGAAATCGCCGCAGTACACGTCAAAGAGCACCTTGTTTCCGAGATAGGAGCCGCCAATGCCGAGGGATACCACCGCATCCACATTGTTCTTCACATGGTCTGTGAGCTCCTTGAGATGGGCCAGGGACTTCGGGGAATTGAGATGCCCTTCCTCCACATAGGGAAGCTGGGAGAAAAGAACCTTCTCGGGCTCCCCGTCCTTCGAGAGATGCGCCTTGATGAAGCCCTTCTCCCGCATGACCTTCATGGCCTCATGGGCCTTCTTCAAGTCCTCCTCATAGGACTTCAGCTCAGCCTCCGTGACCTTCCCCTCGCCGTAAAGGTTGTCATAATCAAAGGAAAAACCGGATTTCAACGTCAAGCTCATAAACGGATGCCTCCTTAATCAAAACATTACGAATATCCTGCTTTATTATTATAACGCTTTTTCCGTTTCCTGTGAAGATTCTTTCGATTCAGATATAAATAAAAAGTTATGCCCGAATCATCGCCAGCAATTCCCCGGTCTTTTCCTCCATGAGCCTGCGGTCATGCCGGGACTCCACATTCAGCCGTATCTCGGGCTCGGTGCTCGACATGCGCAGATTGAACCGCCAGTCTTCGAATTCCACAGAAACCCCGTCAATCTTCGAGAGTTTTCCCTTGGGGCCGTAGAAGGCTTCCACCTTTGCCAGTACCGCCCGGGGGTCCTGTACCTTGCTGTTTCTCTCACCGCTGGCAGGATAGCGCTCCTGCCGCTCCCGCATGAGCTGGGAGAGCGTCTGCCCCCCAGAGCCGGACATGAGCTCCATCATCAGAAGCCAGGGAATCATGCCGCTGTCGCAGTAGGAAAAGTCGCGAAAATAATGATGGGAACTCAGCTCACCCCCATAGATGGCATCCTCTTTCCGCATCTTGTCCTTGATGAAGGCATGCCCGCTCTTGCAGACCACAGCCCTGCCGCCCAGCTGCTCCGCAATCTCTATGGTATTCCATGTCAAACGCGGATCGTGGATGACCGTCCCGCCCTTTTCCTTCCTGAGAAAAGCCTCGGCGAGGAACCCGACCATATAGTAGCCCTCGATAAAGCCTCCATTCTCGTCAAAGAGGAAGCATCGGTCGAAATCTCCGTCCCATGCAATCCCCACATCGGCTCCGGATTCCCGTACCGCCTGTATCGTTGCTTCCCTGTTCTCCTGCCGCAACGGGTTCGGCACCCCATTTGGGAAATTGCCGTCCGGCTCGCTATGCACCTTCACGATATCAAAGGGCAGATGTTTCTCCAGGGCATCAATAATAGGGCCTGCCGCCCCATTTCCCGCATTCGCCACAACCTTGAAGGGCTTCAGTTTATCCACGTTCACATAGGAAAGAATATGCGCAATATACTCATCCATGACATCAAGAGGCACAATCTTTCCCGTGGGGCGGACCGGTTCAAACCCCTCCTCCAGGACTGCTTTCGCGATATCCCTCAATCCGTTGTCCTCCGAAATGGGACGTGCGCCGCGCCTTACGAATTTCATTCCATTGTACTCTTTAGGATTATGGCTTGCCGTCACCATGATGCCGCCATCCAGGTCATGATGCACCGTCGTGAAATAAATCATTTCCGTGCCGCACTGCCCGATATCCAGCACGTCGCAACCGGACTCTGCCAGGCCCTTGGCCAATGCCTCCTGCAAAGCAGGACTGGAAAGGCGGATGTCATGCCCCACAGCGATCTTCTTCATGCCAAAGAGTCCCGGCACGACGCGCCCGATCCGATACGCCAGTTCCTCATTGACATCCGTTGGATAAATCCCCCGAATATCATAGGGGCCAAATCCCTTCGTATTGATTGCCATACTGAACAACCTCCTATACAAACTCCGTGCGAAACGGTGTTTCGCACTACGCCCTTGCACGAAAACTAAGCTCATCTGCGCCTTTATGGGCTTGATTCACTAATTTTTCGTAGCAAAAAAAGCAGCACGCAAATACGCACTGCTGAGAAATCATGGTGCTCACTGAGGGACTCGAACCCCCGACCCCCTCCATGTGACGGAGATGCTCTACCAACTGAGCTAAGTGAGCAACTATCAAACAAAAAATATTATACACCCACCCAAAAGAAAAATCCAGTGCTTTTTTTCAGAAACGGCCAAATTTTTTTCGCGAAAAAACATCCCGCCACAAGGGAATTTCCCCTCTATGGCGAATTTATCCCGCAGGAGGTTGATTGACATGATAAAAAAAGACCATTTGCTACGCCTGCTGTGCTCCCTGCTCCTGATATCCGGGGCCGCGTTCCTTCAGAACGCGGAAGCCGCCCCGCCGAGTGCCCTCGGCGGGTTCTCCAGGCAGATCCGCCAAGCCGTTGACATGACAAAGACAGATGCCGGGGAAAAGGAGCTGTTCCGCCAGAATTTTTCCGGGCTTGTGATGGAAAAGAGCCTGGAGGAAGCCTACCCCGGGCTCTCCGGGGTAATCACCAGGATGAACCGGGCGGAATGGGAACAGGCCAAAAAACTGCGCTCTGAACTCACGGAAGAGGCAAAAGAGTTCAATGCCAGACAGTCCCAGTATTTCTATACCTTTGCCTACGACTACGATGTCACGATGCGCCGCGCCGACACCTTTGCCGTCAGTTTCCTTCAGTGGAGATACATCTTCACGGGAGGTCCCCATGGCAACTACGACTGCCACGGCGTGAACCTCAGCACACTGACAGGACGGGAAATCGAGTTCTCGGATGTCTTTGCCGATACAGAGGCGCTCTTGGACATCCTCATGGAACGCCTCAAGGAAAAGCATCCGGAGGATCTCTACCCCGATTTCGGGAAGACCATCCGGGAGTGCGCTGCCAGGAACGAGCTCAATTGGACCCTCGACCCCAGGGGTGTGACCTTCTACTTCAATCCCTATGAGGTTGCTCCCTATGCCTGTGGGCTGCTGACCGTCTCCATCCTCTTCGACGAGCAGCCGGAACTCTTCCACCCGGCTTACCGCCAGACGGCTCCCGCCTATGCCGAGCCGTTTTTCCCATACAATACCCTCATGACCTCTCTCAATGACAACAAGAAACTCGACACGATCTCCATTCAAGCATACCAGGAAAAGCTGCATATCATCATCAATGGGAAGGACAACGTGCTGGAAACATCCTTCCATATTCTCCGACCTGTCCTGCTCCACATGGAGGATGGCAGAAATTACCTCTACATCGAAGGCACGACCGGCGACAATGGCCAAAGACAGATTTTCGCCTTCCAGGTAAAGGGGGACAGCGCCCACTACATCGGCACGCTTCCCTATACCTTCCGCCATGTGGTTGCCGTTTCCCCACAGGAAGTGGAATTTGAGAATTTCCTCACAAATCCCAATGGCTTCTTCATCGATCGCAACACCCGCGACGAATCAGGCTCCTCTGTAACGGATATCTGCGCCATCAAAGAGGACGGTCTTCTCTCCTTTGGCTGATACTATACTCGCGATCAGTAAAATTTATATCTCGTTACATCTTCTCTGCGGTATATGCAGAGACCGTAAAAGCTTTGCCTACGGCAAATTTTAACGGTCTCTAGTATAATATCCGATTGAAATCGGATATACGCGTGTTGCACACGCTACAGCCGCGCAAAAGCGCGTCTGGCGTCTCATGCAGAATCCGTAGAAAAAGCTGCCGCTTTTTCTACGGATTCTGGTATGATACCGGAAATTATACTGATTTTTGGACTCTTTGCCACAAGAGGACCGCCAAGGACACTGCGGCCAGCATGATGATGCCGAGGCCGCTGACGGAATCATGCCA
>JAFSWY010000129.1 GCA_017444295.1 Selenomonadaceae bacterium
AAGGCGCGTCAAGAACATCTTCATCTGCTTTCCCGTCGTATTCTGGGCCTCGTCCAAGATGATAAAAGCATCTTCCAGCGTGCGGCCTCGCATATAAGCCAAAGGCGCGATCTCTATGATGCCCTTCACCATGAATTTCTGATACATATCCACACCCAGAATATCCTGCAATGCATCGTAAAGAGGCCGCAGATAGGGGTCCACCTTTTCCTGCAAATCCCCCGGCAGAAATCCCAGCCGTTCCCCTGCCTCCACAGCAGGACGCGTGAGGATGATCTTGCTGACTTCCTTCGTCCGGAGCGCCGCCACAGCAAGCACGACTGCAAGATATGTCTTTCCCGTCCCCGCAGGCCCAATGCCGAACGTGACGGAATGGTGCCGGATGGCGTCCAAATACATGCGCTGGCCGATGGTTTTCGGACGCACATGTTTCCCCCGGGAGGTCACAAGAATCGTATCGCTGAACAGATTGTGCAGTGCATCGCTCTTTCCTTCCTTCACGAGATGGATGCTGTAGCGCACCTCATGCATGGTCAGGCTCGTCCCCTGCCGATAGAGATATTGCAGCTCGTAGAGCACACGCGCTGCCTGCTCCACCTCCTGCGCTTCGCCGATAAAATCCACGCCGTCCCCACGGCTCACGGTCTTGCAGTCAAAATTCTCCGCAATCACCTGCAGGAATTCATCCCTCTCACCCAAGAGCGCATAAGCCTCCTGATGATTCTCGAATGGAATATGTTGTTCTAATACCTGTTGCAAGAAAACGTCTCACCTCATGAAAGTAATCCGCTGAAATCCCAATATCCTCCATTCTACACTATGAAGGCAGGAATTTCAATCGATTCAGCAGATTTTGGAACAGACAGACCGCCGAAAATCAAAATGGTAAGTCCCAATAAAAAAGTCAGCATCGTGTGTACCTCCATTGCCCGCCAAGCAAGGATGCATGTAATAAAGCCCTGCGCAGACGAATCTGCCAGCCAAAAATTTTGTATCCTTTTACTGTCCACTTGACGAAGAGCATATCACGCATCAGCGCACCCGGGAATCTGTCGCGCAGTCAAAGAACCCCAAGGTCTTCAATGCGCTCAGCATCTGTTCGATGAGCGTCATATCTGTGATGGTCCAGTGGAAACCCAGCCGGTAAAGAGCATTAAGGGTAAAGCGGTTATCGGTCGGGGTTGCCTCAATTTCCACGCCGTCTTCCCGGCCATAACGCACCAGCACGGACAGGTATCCGTTGATGTCTTCCCGGGCCAGTCCCTCCCGGAGACGCTGCTTGAATTCCTCCATGGTGACGCATTCCACGGGAATGCCGCAATGGTTCATGGCCGCGACAATATCGCCCATTTTCACCGTATAGCCGTTATAGGCGTGGAACACCGTGAAATCCCGTCCTGTCCCGGACAGCAGCACCACGGCCCGCGCCGTCTCATCAATATAGGAAAGCTCCACGGTTTCGCTCATGCCGACGAAGGGATAGCAGTCCAGCACCGCGTAAGCGCGCAAGGTGTTCATAAAGGCGTTGGTGCTGAAATTGATTTGGAACTCCCCGTCCCGGACGCGGCTGGACAGATTGCCCACCCGAATGATCTTCCCGTCCAGTCCCTTCTCCTCGATGGACTTCAAGACGTGCTTTTCTGCCAGATACTTGGTGTACACATAGGCGTTGGACTCCACATCCTGCCCGATATCCAGGCTATCCTCCCGAAGCATCTGCCCCGGCTTCCGGCCGCCGACAGTGACCCCTCCCACAGAGACGGTGGAGATCTGCACCAGCCTGGCTCCCTTTTCGAGGCAGAGCCTCGTCAGGTTCTCCACGCCGTGCACATTGACCGACTTCAGGAATTCCATGTCGGCAAAATGCTTCACGCTGGCCGCGCAGTTGATCACGGTATGATAGTCCAGCCCCGCCGTGCGCGCCAGATCCTCGGGATTTGTAATATCCCCTTCCAGGGCAAAGAGCCGCCGGTCAAACTCCTCTGCATAATCATTTTCAAAGTAATAGAAAAGAATGTTCGCCAGCTTCTGCCGAACCTCCTTCCCATGGGAACGAAGCAGGCAGTAAATCTTTTCCTCCGTGTGCTCAAGCAGATACCTGAGCACATGCACCCCCAGGAATCCCGTTGCACCGGTCAGCAGGACGTTCCCAAGGGGAGCTTTCCCTATCTCGTCTACATACTCGTTGCGGTTGTGCGACAGAGCCGTCCGCCCCGTATCCGTGGCCTCTGCGGCCTTGGGCGCGGACGGCGTGCCTTCCACCTTCCGTTTCTGCTCTATGAGCGCTGCCAGTCTCCGCACGGTCTTCCTATCGAAGATGTCCTGATAAGTAATGGGAAGTTCCTTGAGTTTTGCGGCCATGAGCACTTGGGCAGCTTTCAGGGAATTGCCGCCCAGCTCGAAGAAATCTTCGTTCACCCCCACTTCCTTCAATTCCAGGGCCTTCCGGAAGAATCCGCACAATGTCGCCTGCAATTCGTTTTCCGGCGGGTCGATCGTCCGCTCCTTTCTTTCCGGCTCCGGCAAAGCCTTACGGTCAATCTTGCCGTTGGGCGTCATGGGCATGACAGAAAGAGGCACATACACCGTAGGTACCATGTACTCAGTCAGCGTTTCTGACAGGAAATTACGCAGCGCATTGGCTTCGATTTGGGCATCTTCCGCCGAAGTATAGTAAAGAACCAACTGATCCTTTTTCACCGCCGCTGCCACTTGCACGACACCGTCGAATTGACCGGCGCGGTTCTCGATCTCCCCCAGCTCGATGCGGAAGCCCCGGAGTTTCACTTGATTGTCGATGCGTCCCAGGTACTCCAGTTCCCCGTCCTCATTGTAACGGGCCAGGTCTCCCGTGCGGTACATCTTCCGCCCCGGCAGGAAGGAACATGCCACAAAGCTCTTGGCCGTCAGTTCCGGCTTCTTCCAGTAGCCTTCGGCAATCTGGTTCCCCGCAAGGCACAGTTCTCCCGCCATCCCTTGAGGCAGAAGATGCCCATAGGGATCGCAGATAAGGGAATACGTATTCGGCACGGGGCGGCCGATGGGAATGTCCGCATCCTTTTCCTGATCCACCACATGATAGGAAGAGGCTATGGTAAATTCCGTTGGGCCGTATGCGTTGATGAGCCGGATATCTGTCTTCGCGCAAGGAAGCAGCTTCTCCCCACCCATCATCAAATAGCGAAGGGGCATATCCGGATACTGGTCCACCATGGCCATGCCCAGCCGTGTTGTCAAAAGGATGCTTTCCACCCGGTTTTTGACAAAATACTCCCTCATGCCCGCCATATCCACGCGCAGCTCTGCCGAGAGAATATGGGTTGTACCGCCTGCCGCGAGAGGCGGGATGGTGTCGATGATGGAACCGTCAAAGGAAAAGCTTGCCTGAACCGCATGAATGCTTTCTTCTGTGATATGAAATTCTGCGTGCATCCAAGCCACGTATGCCCGTAAGGCTCTATGGCTTATGACTGCACCCTTGGGTTTCCCCGTGGAGCCGGAGGTGTAGATCATATAGGCGCGGTCTTCTGGCACGGCGAGATTCATGGGAGCGGCATCCGGGAACTTTGCCATGGCTTCCCGGGCGGTTTCCTCCGTCAGAACAGCCTTCGCCTCCGAGTCCTCCAGCATGTATTGGATACGCTCCTCCGGGTATTCCGGGTCAACGGGCACATAGGCCGCCCCCACCTTATGCACGGCAATGACGGCGGCAAGGAATTCCTTTACCCGGCCCATTTTGAGCGCAACAAAGCTGCCTGGCCTTACGCCTTTTTCAAGCAGCCATTCGGCTATACGGTTGGACACGCTATCCAGTTCCCCATAGGTGAAGGCTCCCTTGCTGTCCACGACCGCGGTCTTTCCGGGCATATTCTTCACATGGCTTTGGAACAGATCCAGCCAGGTTTCCCCTTGGTTATATGCCAGTTTTTCTCCGGCGGACAGATGCAGCAGTTTCTTCTCTTCTTCAGGCGAAACGAGACTTATATTTTTCACATGGGATTCTTTCACAAGGCCAAGCGCTGCATTCTTCACCATGTCGGCAAAGGCTTCCACATCTGCGCTGCCGTAACGCATCCCGTCGTATTCCATATGCAGGACGTAGTCCGTTTTTCCGGGCAGAAGTTCAAGGGAAAGAGGAAATTTGGCCGCATTCAGCTCCGAATCCAGATGGAAAGAGCCGTTTTCCCCCGCAGATTCCTCTTCCAGGACTTCGCCTTGATAGACAAACATGATTTCCCCGTGCAGACCGCGGCTCTCCACCAGCTTCGTATAGGGATAGAACTCCCGGGCATAGGTTTCCCGAAGCTGCCGATGCACGGCTCGGACATACTCCCCGGAGGTCGTATCACCGGCGGCAAGAGCAACTACCGGCAAGGTCTGCACAAACATTCCCACGGACCCCATGAGGGCAGGAGACAAGGAACGTCCACTCTCCACCGTCAGATAAAAGGGTTTGTCCTCCCGTGTCAGCCGCCGCAAAACCTCCCCCAGGGCAGCTTGGAAGAAGCTCCCCGGCGT
>JAFSWY010000130.1 GCA_017444295.1 Selenomonadaceae bacterium
TATGAGACGTTCTCGGATGAAATCCTATAAAAGATTTCAAATTTTAATCCGAGATAAGTATTACAACGCCTTCAACGCCTCCAGCACATTCTCGGGACGTGCCGGGATGCGCGTGATCCTTGCCCCTGTCGCATTGTAGATTGCGTTCAGGATGGCAGGATGGGGTGCATCCAGGGATGCCTCGCCGCAGCCGGAAGCACCGTAGGGACCGTTCGGACGAGGATGGTTCGTCTGGTAGACCAGCTCAATGTCATCCGGGGCATCCTTCGGATAGGGGATGCCGCACTTCATAAGCGTGGTATGCTTCTTGAGATCCTCGAAGTCCTCCGTCAAAGCAAGGCCGATGCCCTGTACCAGACCGCCGTAGAAGTTGCCGTCCACCGCCAGCTGGTTGAGAATCGTGCCGCAATCCGTCACCGCCGTGAATTTCTCCACCGTCACCTTGCCCGTTTCCGTATCCACGGCAACCTCCGGCAGGAAAATCGTGTACATGTAGCTCGGGAAAGGCTCGCCCTGCCCCGTTGCCTGATCCAGCGCCACGGAGGCCGTGTAGGTGTAGACACCGGTCACATGGGTGTCGATGCCCTCCGCCTTCATCTCCGCATAGGTGCGATAGGAGCCGTCGGGCTTTTTCATGGCCTTCAGAAGGTTTTCGCAGGCAATGCGGGTTGCAGAACCCGTCATGACCGTGGAGCGGCTACCGCCTGCAGGACCGGAGTTCGGGCAGAGCTTGGAGTCACAGAGCTCCAGCTTGATGCGCTCGGGTGTGAAGCCTGCCTGCCGCAGGACCTCATGCCCGGCCGTCAGTGTCGCAATGTCGGCGCCCTGTCCATGGTCCTCCCAGGAATTGCGCAGCGTCACCGTATCGTCAGGATTCAGGTCCGCATAGCATTCGGAAGTATCCGTATTGTCAAGGCCGCATCCATAGACACCGAGGGAAACGCCGATGCCGTACTTGATCTTGCCGTCCGATGCGGCGTTCTTTTCCGCCACGCGCTTCTTTGCTGCCTCATAGTGGGGACGCGCCAGGTTGAAGAGATCTTCCTCGCAGTAGACATCCGGCTTGCATCCCGTCGGGGTGCGGGAATCATCCTTTTCCTTGTAGCAGTTCATCGCCCGCATCTCAAAGGGATCGATGCCCATCTTTGCCGCGAGGCAGTCGATGGCGATATCGCTTCCCATGAAGGACTGCGGCGAGCCATAGGCACGGAATGCGCTGCCCCAGGCATGGTTCGTGAACACCGTCGTGCTCTTGTTCCGGATGGACGGGATATCAAGCCCCGCGCCTACGAACTGGGTCAGGCGGTGGGTCAACAGATCGCCGAACTCGGAATACGGACCATGGTCGATGTAGTTGCGGCCCCAGAGAGCAAGCAGCTTGCCGTTGTCGTCCGCCGCGAGCTTGATGTGCATGAAGCCCGGGCTGCGCTTGCCCGTATAGGTGATGGACTGGAACATGTTGAAGTTCAGCGTAACGGGGCGCTTGCAAACCAATGCCGCCACACCGAGGATCGCCTCGTTCGTCGGGGAGAACTTGTAGCCGAAGGTGCCGCCCGTATGGTTCTGCACCATGCGGAGCTTCTCCATGGGAATACCAATGCCTTCTGCAATCATCGGCATGTGCAGATGGATGCCGATGGACTTGGAATGGATGGTCAGCATCTCATCCTCGTCGATGTAGGCATATCCGCAGTCAGGCTCAAGGAAGAGATGGGGCTGGCGCGAGCAATAGCTCTCGATCTCGACCTGGTTCTTCTCCGGGCAGGCATCCCAATCGAAATCCGGCCCCTTGATGGCATTCGTCTCATAGTACTCGTTCGGGGTGCCGGGATGGATCTCGATGGCATCCGGAGCAATGGCCTCCGGGACGCTCATGTAGGCAGGCAATACTTCCAGATCCACCTTGACCGCTGCGGCAGCTGCCTTGGCATGGGCCTCGGTGTCAGCAGCCACGATGGCAATGGCATCGCCGAACTGGAAGATCTTCTCATCGCAGAGGATCGGACGGTCCCATCCATCGCACTTGTTGTTGAGTGGGAGCATGACAAGCCCGTTAATGCGGTTCTTGCCGGGAACGTCTTTCGCCGTGATGATCTTGAAGACACCGGGCATCTTCTCAGCCTCGGAGGTATCCACGCCCTTCAGGTTCGCATGGGAAACCTCTGCCTGCACGAGGGCGAGGCGGAGCGTTCCCTCCGGCATATGCAGAGCCTCATCCGCACCGAAGTCCCAGGTTCCCGTGACCTTCATGGCTGCGGAGGGGCGCACGAACTTCGTGCCCGTGATGCGATTGTCCGTGGGCATGAAGAGAAGGTCTTCCTTCGTCTTCTCGCCGCGCATGACTTCGGCGGCTGCCATGACAGCATCAATCAGGGGCTTGTAGCCCGTGCAGCGGCAGAGATTGCGGGACTTGTGGAACCAGTCGCGAACCTCCTGGCGCGTCGGGCTGGGATTCTGCTCCAGAAGCACCTTCGCGCTGATGATGAAGCCCGGGCTGCAGAAACCGCACTGGGCGCAGCCATAAGCCATCCATGCGACCTGCAGGGGATGGAGGCTGTTCACCGTGCCAACGCCCTCAATGGTCGTAATCTCTGCATAATCAGGCAGTTTCACGGCCTTTTGCAGGCAGGACTTCACGATTTTTCCATCCACGATGACGTTGCAGGCACCGCAATGTCCTTGTCCGCAGCCGATCTTGCAGCCCGTGAGCAGCAACCTTTCGCGCAGGACGGTTGCGAGAGTCTCGTCACCCTCCAGTATGAGCTTTCTCTCCACTCCATTGATGATAAACGGCTTCTTGATCATTCATACTCCCCCTTCTTTGTCAATAAACAAACGTTGCAAAACTTTAAATCCAGTTAATCTTCTGATATACTGGAACAGGATATACAAATATACAAAATGAGGTGAGCGCATATGACGCACGATGAAACGAACATCCGCGAGATTCGCGCAATTGAGGTAAAAATCGAAGTGACCGACCTGAAAACGGGCCGGACCTTCCATAGGACACTGCCCATCGACTACCACGAAACAGCCAATATACTGCGGCTGGGCGGCGAGAACTCCCAGGGCAACCCCTCCGAGCTGGTCTTCTTCACCGCCGAGGGACAGCAGCATTTGCTGGACATGACCGGACAGGGAGCGGATCACGATGCCTGCGGCACACATGGAGATTGACCGCCTATTGTATAAATTTTAAGATAGTTTCACCAGGTCTGTCAAATTGCAAATAAAAACAACTCGCTTTTTCATAAGGAACCAGGGGGAAAATAAAAGTTACATTTTATTAATCCCTGGTTCCTAAGGCTGTTTCTTCGGGGAGTGCAAAACAAATGAGGACAGGAGCCGTTATTGTCGCAGCGGGCCTCTCCAGCCGCATGGGCGACTTCAAGCCCATGCTGAATGTGGGGGCCATATCCATATCGCAGAGAATCATCGCCACGCTGAAGCAGTCCGATGTTTCCAGGATCGTCTTTGTCACGGGCTATCGCGCCGACGACCTGGAGCATCACCTCACGCGGAACGGCGTCCTTTTCCTGCGCAATCCCAACTATCGGACCACGGATATGTTCGAGAGTGCCCGCATCGGCCTGCAGTATCTGGAAGACAAATGCGACCGCGTTCTCTTCACCCCGGTGGACATTCCCCTCTTCACCTCGGATACGGTCAAGGCACTCCTCGCCAGCGAGGCAGAGCTTGCCGTCCCCGTCTGCAATGGCATGACCGGGCACCCCATCCTGATGTCCGCCCCTGTCATTGACCGGATCCTGCAGGACAGCGGCGATGACGGCCTGCGGGGCGCACTCTCCCGATGCGGCGTGGAAGAGACCTGCATCGAGGTCGCAGACCGGGGCATCCTCATGGACATGGACACCCAGGAGGACTACACAGCCCTCCTGAACTACCACAACAGCCAGCTGGTACGCCCCATAGTCCGTGTGGCTCTGGCGCGGGAGAAGCCCTTTTTCGACTCCCAGACCGCCCTGCTCCTCACCCTGATCGACGAACTGGGCTCCGTCAGCCGCGCCTGCAAGCGCATGCAGATCTCCTATTCCTCTGGCTGGCAGATGCTCAACACAGTGGAAGACCAGAGCGGCATCTGCCTGGTAAAACGTAGCCAGGGCGGAGCCAATGGCAGCAGCAGCTCCCTCACCGAAGAGGGGAAACGCTTCCTCCATGCCTTTGAACGCTATGAATCCGCCGTGCGCCAGGCTGCGGCAAAACTCTACTTTGACATGATTGGATCGGATATATTCTCAGAACAGAGCGTTCGGGCAGATGAGGAGCAAAGCTGACAATTCCATCTTTGATAAAATTCCAGACACGGTTTTTCTTTCTACACATGCAAACACGCCCCCATCTATGGAAATCATTCCATCCTAATCTCCCGAACTCTTATACACACGCCAGAGCTTGTAGACTCGTAAGTCATTGAATTTATTGGATTTATCGCTTCTTACGCTTGAATTTTTGTGTATTTAATGATATAATCTAGCCTTATATTATACACACAAATTCAAGGAGGAAGCGGATATGGCCTCTCTGGTATACCTTCATAATAAGAGCAATGGTGTAACATACGTTTACTCCAATCATTCTTACAGGGACAAGGAAACACACAAAGTCAAGCATGATCGCA
>JAFSWY010000131.1 GCA_017444295.1 Selenomonadaceae bacterium
CGGGTCCACAATGGTGCTGATTTCCCCCGCCATGTAATCATTCCCAATCTCGCCTGTCTCCATACAGGAAGCAGGAAGCAAAATTTCCGTCTGCCCTGCTGGTATCACACCCTCCTCAGACAATGCAAAGTAAAGCCTGTCGCCATTGGAAACCCTCGTCCCGGCAGGGATCTCTGTGTTCCTCTCCCGTGCGGATGAGAGCGTCACCTTGATGGTTGTGACGGCCTCCACGGCTTCCAGTCTTGGCGTATCAAGGAATGAACCAAGGTGGTCGAGATGATCTCCCTCCGCGTATTTCAGCAGGTTCTGCTTTCCCGTATAATTTATGGCGTTCCGCATTCGAACGATGGATTCTGCGACAACAAGAAGGAACAGCCTCACAGGATCGCCTTTTGCCGGTGAGCGTTTCACGATTTCCTTGTAGTCTGCCATAAGCGCTGCCACAATGGCATCCTTGTCCGCATTCACGAATTCAACATCTGCAAGGTCAGCCAGTTTCACGGATATCCACCTCCAGAATCGGCATCAGCTTTCCGGTCTGCTCCCCCTGAAAGCCCACCTTCTTGATGATTGCCCTTGGCTCATAGAGCCTTACAGCCTGTATGATTTCATTGGTCAGCCTGGCCTTCGCGCGGTTGATCGGGAGATCCACAAGGTTTCCGTCAATCCCGAAGGAACGGTCCAGAGGGACCTCGCCTCGAATGGTGCTGACGATGACGCGGACATTCTGGAGCACTTCATCCACCACCGTTGGCGGAGCAAAGTTGACAGATTCCGCCATGCCTGTCATGTCCACAAGAAATGCCATGTCATCCACCTTCTCCCGTGTTGTCATACTCTTTCAGGCTCACTGTAACCGTGGAACGTATGAGGTTCCCCTTTCCATCATAGAAATTGTCGGCATCCGATATGCTCTCGATGCGCCAGTAGTTCTCCGTAATCGGGCTCCCTGCCAGCACCAGGGGGAAAACCTCTCCATTGTCCCGCATGGAGCGCAGTGTGTCTATCTCTTCCAACGGGTCAACACCGTTGGCTTTACTGAGGTGCATCTTGAAGGAAAGCTGCTCCAGGTCGGGACCGGCAAACTCGCTTGCAGGTTTCATCAGGTGCAGCTTGTGCTCTTCCCATCGGGCACCGCCTGACCTGCTGATATTTGCCGGTGTGCGAAGCTCCGCCTCCGATGCGACAAACACGATATCGCCCATATATCCAACCTGTGCCATACCTCACCCTCCCACGAAAACATTCGGGCTGCCGGATGTGTGGTTCCCGTTCATCCCGCATACGATGCACACTGTGGAATCCCCGATGCGTGTCACGCCACGCCCATTGACAAACACCGTGGATGAATGCCCGACGCTCCGAAAGGTTCCGCTGTGCGGGCAGTTCGTTGGCCCCGTGTCTCCCATTCGGTGCACTCCGATGCCATTGACGAAAACATCGGGAGATGTTTCAGAATTTGTCCCGCTCCTTCCATGCGGGCAGCACGGAAGCCCCAAATCGCATATCCCTGTTGTCGAGTCTCCTTTTCTTGTGACAGCCGGCATGGAATCGCCCCCTATTCGTTGATATCAATCCTCGGTGCGGTGAGCCTGATATGCTTCGCGGCATTCATGCTGATTTCGCCATCCTTGTACCGGATGAAGCTGCCGTCCGGGAAGACAACGCTTCTGGTTTCTGCATCATCTTCTACCGGGACATCCTTTGCACTATAGATTGCGCCAAGGATGAACCCCTCGCCCATACCCTTCCCTGCAAAGTTTGGAGTCCTTATGCAGAGAACCTGCTCGTCTATGGCAGGCATCCAGTAGTGCTTGGTCTGTGCTGTCCCCCTTTGCAAGACGAACAAGGCCGATGTGGTCTTGTTGTCATGGTCCGGCATCTTCACCACAGCCCGCCCCTCATCCGGCAAAAGGTCTGTCACGATGCCGATAAAGAACAGGTTTTCCAGCAGTGTCTTAGTATCCATCCAGGCACCTCCTCATGTCCACGGATGTGCGGAAGCCATCAGAAAGGCTGTGCTGTGCCTTGGTGATGATGTATTTCCCGTCGAGCTTCCCGAAGCCCTCCACCATGACCGTGTTCCCCGCCGCAAGGCTGAAATTTCCGAGTGTCCGGAATCCTATGGTCACAGCGTCCTTGTTCTTCTCCCGCAAACGCTTCTTCGCAAGCCTCAAGGCCTCGTTCTCATCCTTGACGCTCTCCTTGACATGCAGGGTCTTGCTGTTGCCGTCCGCATCGGGAGCCGTGAAGGTGGCCTCGATGACCTCCTTTTCCTTGCCCTGCTGGTGCTTGACATGGCAGCTACCGTAGACCTCGCGGGTCTTGATTTCAAAATGGAAGTCCTCGATTTTCTGTATGGTCTCCAGGCCGGAACCATCATCCTTTTCTTCCGGATGCAATACCCTCAATGTCGCGTCCTTCTGCTCATACTTGTACTCGTCGAAGATGATGATCTGCTCGATCGTGACTTTGAGCGCATGCCCGGCATCCTTGCAAAGCCGCTGCAGCATTTCCAGGTCACTCTCGTCACTCTGCTCCACATGGTCTACCTCCGGATCCTCGTCCACATCCCAGAAGAGGGAGAGCCCGTTTTCCTCTGCAACGTCGTTTGCGATCTGCTGGAGCTGTATCTTGTCCCAGCTCCTGCTCTTCTTCGTCTCCCGCAGGTTGGTGTTGTCCGACAGGATGGAGATTGCCTTGATCTGGACGGCGGTCGGGATTTCCGTGCCGGAAAACCCGTCAATCTCAAACCGTCCCAAATCCATGGACTTCTCGCCGTCTTCCAGGCTGCCCCATGCAAAGGTATGGAGTATGGCGGAAAGGAACGCCCCCTTCTCCGGCATCCAGTCTCCTGTCCATAGCCTCTGCCGGTCTTCCAGGGAAAGGCTCAGGTCATCCGCCTGGTCGGACAGGTTGTCTGTGCAGGACAGGGATATGAAATACTTGCTGACGTCTTCCGTGATATCCGTCGTATCACCGCCTCCCTTCGGCGTATAGAAGATTTCCGCCCAGGAGCGCCTGGAGAGCTTTCCGCTTTCACTTTTCCTTTCCTGCCACTTTGCCAGCAAGTCCATATCATCACTTCCTTATCTTTTCCACGGGGGCAAGTTCTTGCTCGTGGGAATGGAGACTTCCGGGACAACCAGCACGATACCTGCGGGGAATACGGCTGTGTCCCGGTACTCCTCATTTGCTTCCAGCAGTTCCTTCATGCATGACTCCCTGCCGTAGAGTTTGTAGGCAATCATGTCCCACATGTCCCCCTGTATCGTCTCGTAGGTCTTAGACATAGGACAGCCTCCCCTGCTCGGCCTTTATCTGCAGCATGGCACGCTCCACCATCCTGTTGAAGTCCCTTTTCTGACGCTCCAGCTCTGCGCGGATCTCCTCGACGGTGCCGCTGTCCGCATCCCCGTTGATGGTGATGGGAGATCCGTGATACTCGATGGATACGCTTCCTGCTCCCCCACTGGAAACAGGAGCCACGCTCGGCACCGGGGAGACGCCAAGCATCTCGCCCGCCTGTTGCCACAGTGAAAGCGCGCGATTGGAACCGTCCAGCGGGATAGCCGCCTCTGCGCTGTTCTCCGCGAAGGTGGTGAGGAACGCTCCTCGCCCATAGATGCCGCCCGTTGCATTATGTGCAACAGATGCTCCTGATGTTGTGACATTGACGTTCAATCCTGCACTGAACTGCGAGGATATCTGCGCCCATGCGGACGATAGCTTATCTACAACAACCTGTGCCATCTGCGACGACCAGTTTGCAATCGCTTCATAGGCCTGCTGCCCCCATTGGTTTGCCGCCTGCACGAACGCCTCGCCTCCCGGCTGGCATTTGGCTGCAAGCTGCGACCACTCCTGGGCAATGCCGTCTGTGCCTTTCTGTGCGATTGGCGGTAATTGTTGGAATATCTCTTGGGTTTGCGAGGGTACTTGCTGTGTGCCTGCCTGTACATTTGCCGGCATTTGCTCCATGATCTTGTTTATTTGCTCCATGTACCCCGATGTCTGCTGTGCAGCATCCCCGGCCCGCTGCACCCCTATAGAAAGTGTCTGTGCGTTGGCAGATGCATCTGCCGTTGCCGCCGCCATTTGCTGTGCATCCGCTACGGCCTGGGTGCTTCCTTCGCCCCTCAATGCTCTTCCCGCATCCGAATTGGACATCTGTGAGCCTGCCAGAGCAGATTGGGCTTGTTCGGCTTTCTTCTGCACCTC
>JAFSWY010000009.1 GCA_017444295.1 Selenomonadaceae bacterium
ACTGCCACGGCAATCTACAATCTGGCAGGCCGGAGGGCAGGGAGCAAGGTGGAGGGGCCGGGGCACTTCCAGGCACAGTTCCTGGATGAACTGTATCTGGCAAAGCCGGAGGACGTTGCGGCCAATCCTTTGGAATTGGAGGAGGAATGACGAAATCGTTGGCAGGATTTTTTCGGTACTTGACGAATGTGATATATGGTATTCCAATTAATGGGGACGAAACGGATATGAACATGGAGAAAAAATCGGCGGAAAAGGCCGAAGAAGTTGAGACAGAAGGGTGGTCCGGCTGAAGGGGTTCTGCGTGGGGAACGGCCTGTCCCGTCAGGAAATCATGCTGTTTCGGCTTTTGCTGGAGGAGATGCTGCTGAGCATCAAGCAGCATGGCTTTCCCTCCGATGCCCCGGCAAGCATGGATGTCCGTATCATCATCCTGAGGATGCAGACGGCAGATGCCGTCCACTATAAATCGACCTTCGGGGTCAACAACCTTACGGTCATCATCGACCAGAGCCATACAGATGCATAGGAGCGTGAAACATGGAATACAGGATATTGCAGAGGGATGGCGAAAGCCTCCGGGTCTGTTTTCGAGAATCCAGGGAAGACGATGCCCCGGCCTTGGTGGAGTGCATTCGGGACGAATACGGATCCACTTACTTGAAGCAGAATTTTTACAATCCCGCAACGCTTGTCCGGCAGCAGAGAGAGGGTTACTGCCGGTTCCTGGTTGCGGAGGCTGCCGGGGAGATCGCCGCCGTGCTGGGGCTGAAATTCCCGCCCCCGCCGGAAACCATGTGCGAATGGATCACCGGCATCGTCCTGAAAAAGTACCGCCGGTACGGTATCATGAACCGGCTGTTCGACATGGCGCTCCGGGAAATGCTTTGCCGGAAGGGCATCGCCTCGGGCTATGGGTTCTCGGTGACTTACCATGACATATCCCAGCGTTCCATGGGCAGGCTGGGATTCCGTCCCTGCGGGTTTTTGCCGTCGGCGCTCCTGAACATGACCCACTCCTTTTTGCAGGATGCCAACCGGAAGCGCCCTCTCGTCATTATTGTCCGCAAAATGAACCAGGAGGATGCGGGAGTGCTGCATATTCCGGCACGGCATGAGGACATCGCAAAAGAAATCTATCGGGCACTGGGCGTACACATCGAGACGGATACGCGGCCTGTGCCGCTTCTGGGGAGCAGTGTTTGCCGGGAGGCGCAGGATGCCGGGCAGCTTGACTGCACCATCTGGGTGGACGAAAGCGGGACCGATCTTGCGGAATGCATCCGGGACATAGAGTCCCGCTACCAAGAACCGCTCCAGACCTACAATGTCTTCCTGAATATCAGCGACGCAAAAGCTGTTGCGGCCTATGAGTTGCTCTGCCAAATGGGGTATTTTTTTTCCGGTTGGCGGCCGATATGCTGCGGCCACGAAATCATGGTACTGCACAAGCGGGGGGGACTCCCCATCGATTTTGGTTCCTTGGTGCTGACCGAGGAGGCGGCACGACTCAGGGACTACGTAAAGAATTGCTATGAGGATGGAATCGGGAGATGAAAGATGAGGGACAAGAGCATAAGAAAGCAGACGCTCCTGCTGATCCTGTCTTGTAGCTTGGGCATGCTCCTGCTGTCGGGGGGCATCGCCATGTACGGCATGATGGACATCAAGTCCAGCGCTGTGGAGACGGGGCAGGAGATTGGCCGATCGGCTGCGCTGAACAGCGGCAAGGCATTGCAGGAGGATGCCCGGAAGGACATCAAGCGGCTGGTGGAGGAACGGGGCAAGCGGATCGACATGATCTTTGACCATCTTGGTTCCAACGTCAGCATGATTGCCGCCGAGATGAGCACCATCCTGGAACACCCGGGACGCTACCAACCCATGGAAATCTCGGAACCGCAGCGGAGCAATGCCGGGATACTGGTCCCCCAGCTACAGTTTGCGCCGGGAGTGGACCGGAGCGATCCGGCTTTGCGGGAGGAGATCGGGCTCACGGCCAACATCCAGGACTGGCTGCTGCGCCTGAATGCCAGCCAGGAGATGGTGGCCGCCGTCTATGTGGCCTCCCGGAACGGTTTCGGCATCATGGTGGACAACCGGTCGGAGAAGAAATTCAAAGAAGGGGAGGATGCCCCGCTTCCCCTGGATTTTCGTCTTCGTCCCTGGTACCAAGAAACTGTGGAGAAAAGGCATCTGATCTATTCCGATGTCTTTGTGGACGTGTACAGCGGCAATTTCGGCGTCACATGCGCAGCTCCCTATTTCAACAGGGAGGGAGCATTGGCGGGCGTGGTGGGGGCAGGGATGTTCCTCAATGACATCAAGGGCATTGTCCAAAAAACCTCCATTGGGGGGACAGGGTTCGGCTTTGTCATCGACCGGGAAGGCAGGGTATTGTTCTCCTCAAAAAACGAGGGGCCCTTGGCCGCAGTTGATGTGTCCGGAGGCGCCAGCCTGTTCGATTCGCCGGAGGAATCGCTGGCGGCAGTGGCGCGGGACATGGCCGACTGGAAAACGGGATTGCAGGAGGTCACGGTGGACGGTGTCCCCTGTTATCTTGCCTATCGTCCCCTGAAAGGAATGAATGGGAGCTTTGGCGTTGTCTTGGCGGTGGAAGAGGCCACCATGTCAGCCCAGGCCAACGAACAAGTCATCGTGAATAGCACCCAGGTATTCCTGGACAGGTTGAACCAGTCCATCCGTTCCTCCCTCCTCGCGGCCCTGTTCCTGGTGCTGGTCCTGCTGTCGGTCGTCCCCTTCCTGAGCAACAAGGTGGCGACCCGGTTCGTCCAGCCCATCCACGAGCTTTCCGATGGTGTGCGGGAAATCGCCAGCGGCAATCTGGA
>JAFSWY010000132.1 GCA_017444295.1 Selenomonadaceae bacterium
CCATCCAGTTCGGCGGCAATGGCCTTGCCGATGACCATGTGCCCCACATCACCAACTTCGATGCCCTCTATGAAGGGGAGAAAAAGGAATGGCTCAAGCTCTACATCCCCGCCCGCAGTGCGGTGGTGCTGCGCAAGAAAGGTTAAAAACTATATTTATTTATTGTATAAGAAAATCCGCGTCACAAGGCGCGGATTTTCTATTGCTCTTATTCAGTTTTCATCAATAGAAGAACTCAGACCATCAAAAATACTGTCTTTTCTATATTCTTTTTATTCTTTACTGTCATGCACCATAAAATAAATACCCGTTCTATCAATCACCTTGTCCATGCATTCTCCTGCAAGCACCCTCGCAAGTCCCCAATTGGAATACTCATTGCGGTAAAAGCGGGACTCCCGCTCGAAAAACGGCTTGTCCTTCCTGCGCTCATATCCCGCTAAAGATATTCTGACATCGCTGTAAAGAATGCTCTCCCCATGCCAATGAAATCCCATGGAAATGTACTGGCTGTAATGCTCTATGACCGGGCAGACCACCAAATCCGCATCGAGCCGTTCTGCCAAGGGTTTCATGGCATCCTTGAGTTTTGCCTTGCGATTGGTCCGACGAAGCTCCGCCATGACATCATCCAGAACCCTCATGCAGTCCTGTTCCGAAAGGTACTCCACTTTCTGGAGCACCCCGTTGAGGGGAATGTGCAAGGCCCTGTCCACCTTGGTCTCCAATTCATCCACCGTCTCGCCGGACAGGTTGAAGCTCGACTGCACGATGATGGGAAGCCGGACAATGCGAAGTGGCGCCGCTTTTTCGGCAGAAACATGCACAGAAAGGAGCACCATGAATAAAAACAGGAGGATTGCGCAATATTTCTTTGACATAACAGCCACATCCTGTCTCAATGAATGGATTTCTTCTTGAACCGTCCGCCCACGATGTCATGGACGGCATTGATGGTGACAAAGGCGCTCTCGTCCTTGTCCAGGACAATCTCCTTGAGCTTGTCCACCTCCAGGCGCGTCACCACGCAGTAGAGCACCTCCTTGCTCTCCCCCGTATAGCCGCCCGCCCCATGGAGCAGGGTGACGCCGCGGCCCAAGCGGTCATTGAGGGCGGAAGTGATCTCTTCGTGCTCATTCGTCACGATCATCACGGCATAGGACTCATCCAGCCCCTTGATGACCACATCGATCATCTTGGATATCACAAAATATGCCACCAGCGAGTACATCGCCTTGTCCCAGCCGAAAAGCAGCCCGGCGCTGGAGAGGATGAAGAGGTTGATGAACATGACGACCTCTCCCACGGAGAACACGGACTTCTTGTCCATGATGATGGCGACGATCTCCGTTCCGTCCAAGGAGCCCCCTGCCCGTATGATGAGCCCGACCCCCACACCGTCAATGATGCCGCCGAAAATCGCCGCCAGAAAGGGGTCGATGGTAACAGGCGGGATGGGGTCGAAGATCTCGGACCACACGGAAAGAAGGCAGATGGCAATGAAGGTAGCAATGGTAAAGCTCTTGCCGATCTGCTTGTACCCAAGGTACATGAACGGAAGGTTCAAAAGCACCAGAAACACGCCCAGCTGCATATCCGTGATATAGCTTGCCATGATGGAAAGCCCTACCACGCCGCCATCAATGACGTTGTTTGGAATCAGGAAAATCTCCAGCCCAATGGCGGCAATCAGCGCACCCAGACAGATCACCAGATATTTCTTTATGTAGAAGGACATTGCACGCGGAGGCCTTTGTTTTCTCTGCGGCTTCTTTTCTTCCGTTTTTGGTTCCACCTTTTCCTCATAGGCCAATGGGGCCGTTTCCTTTTCTCCCATAGGATTGCTCCTTCCATTCTAAATTTCCCTTACTATACCCTTACTATAATTATATTAGCCATCCATTCCATTTCTTCCTGCCAATCGTAAATGAAAAAAGACCCTGTATAGCGGCAACAGAGTCTTTTTGTTTTGCATATATCTTTATAAAGTTTCTATTAATTTTAGAATACATAGGTATCAAAGGACTTGTCCCAGCCTCGCATCTCCTCCTGCAACACTTCCTCGAACAAGGACACCTTCTCATCCCAGAGAAGCAGGATGCAGCTCAGGCCAATCTCGAAGAACTTTGCCAGAGGCTGAACGCTGCGGTTCTCGAAGCAGAAGGGATTGTAGACAAAAGTATAGTTGATGGAATC
>JAFSWY010000133.1 GCA_017444295.1 Selenomonadaceae bacterium
AATGCCCATGCATCCGCCTGGTCAAAGACCTCCTGCCAAAGCTGCATGCATTCCTGCGCACCACGCTCGTCCGAAAACACCACCAAGTCATAGTGACGCAGCCGAATGTCTTCCGCACGCTCCCAAATGCTGTCATACAGATTACACAGCATCGGGCCGATGTCCGACCGATCTGCCGCAATTCCCTCGATGCAGAAATTTTCCCCCTTTTCCTGCAAGCCGGACTTGGTATAAATCTGCCCCCGCTGAAAAAAAAGATCAAAATCCAAGATGCTCCGAATGCTGGATTTTGCGCAATGCTCTGCCAGCTCCCATTCGTTCCTCAAAGCGTAGAAACTCCTGCCCCGCAGGTATCTCGCATAATACCCATAAGTCACGACCTGCCCCGCCAAAAAGCCTCTTTCTACCAGTGCCTGCCCTCCATGATAGTATAACGCAAGATCCGGAAACACAACGTAGTCAAAGGAGTCCTCCGACAAATCCTCAGGCGCGGCAACCTTGCCGCAAAAAAGGCAGTCCTCCCCCTCCGTGACCTCGACCTCAAGCCCCTGATATTCCTCCCGAAGATCCACGACGGCCACGAGTTCCTCATATTGCGGATTCCAGCGGCACAGATCCGCTGCATCCGAAATCCCCGCAATGACCAGCCGCATCCGATGTGTTTCCATTGACATGCGATATCCTCCCAACCACTTTTTGATACGATGGATCGTTCCGATTTCGTTTTCGACGATTGCAATTTGAATTCCTGCAATGTCGGTGTTACAATGATAAGGAAGTTCATTTGACACGCAGAAAGGGGTATCGATATGCTTGCAGATTGCGAAGAATACGAAAAAATCGAGATCATCCATGGAGTTGAGTACCAAATGGCGCCTGCCAGAATCAACCACGTGAGAGTCCGCCAAAACATTGACCGCGTATTTGCTACATATCTGAAAGGAAAACGCTGCGAAGCATTTTCCGAAGCAGGCATTTTTTTTGAAAACAACGACCTGCTGATTCCCGATGTCATGATCGTCTGCGACAAGAGCAAGATCCGCTACGACGGCATCCACGGCGCCCCCGACCTTGTGGTGGAAATCCTTTCCCCCTCTACGGGAACCATGGACAAGACCACCAAGAAAGACATCTATGAGAGCATCGGCGTAAAGGAATACTGGATCGTCGATCCGAAAGCGCAGTCCATCGAGGTGTACAAGCTGAAGGATAGCCGCTTTTACTTGGACGAGATGTACCACGCGCTGAACCAGATCGAATGGGATGCCATGCCGGAAAAGGATCGGCAGAAAATGAAGCTATCCTTGAAAGTGTCCCTGTATGACGATCTGGATATTCCGTTAAAAGACATCTTTGCTGGCGTGGAATAAAAACATAAAATGAGACTTATTCAGTCGGAGTTTTAGACTTCCACTGAATTTGGTCGAATCAATCCAAAGCCCTATGGCTCCCGCCTAATGAGGCGGGAATCTTAGCACCCGTTAGCGTGGGATAAAAGGCCTCATTGCCCGCATGGTCACTTGAAAATATTGGTACGCCTCCCACTGCAATGTTTCCAAACAGTATTGGCTTCCTATTTCTCCCCATTCCATGGCTCTGCGCATGATCTTTCGCTGCACCTCCGACAGCGGAGGTTTCATGAGATCCGGCAGCGCAGAAAACAAAAGCTGCACCTCATCACAATACATTTTTTGCTCCAACGCCATAGACAGTTTCTCCAAAAGAAGCTCTCGGATCTGCTCCACGGACTGTTGATCCAGATAACGGGAATACTTCCGGCACCCGTGCAGGCAGCAGAGCAAGTATTCCGTCTGCCCCACCCACGTGCTTTCGGACTGTTCCATCACTTGCTGAAGCATTTGAATAGAAGCAATGAGCTTTTCCTGCGACATCCGCCGATACTCCCATAAATCGCGTCGATGGCTGCGCCTCGCAGAAATGCTGTCACATATCCCATCGTCCCGCACTTCATTGCGGTCAAATATTTCAAAATCCGCCCAGCCGCGCTCTTTCCTCGAAGTTGCATTTCCCCGTTCCAACTTTTCGGCATATTCTTCCTTTGATCGCGTGAAATAATGATGGATGCAGATTTGATGGAACGGATGCCGTTTGTTCCCGGCGCCGAGCACTTTTTCCCCGTTTTCGTCCACCGCGTACCGTCCCGCAAAATATCTTGCGTTATGGATGTAAAAAAATTCAACCGCCCGCGGATCCACAATGCTTTTTACCGCCTCGCACTTGAAAAAATCGTCCTCGGCACGGTATACATAGCGCTGCCAAACCGGAATCGCCAAGTCCTTCGTCTCATATCCGGAACTCCCAAAAACCCGCCAGTTCGCGGTCACTCCGGCAGCATCCTCGTGCGCGGCAAGCACCTCCGCCACGACTTCCGGCAGCATCTGCTGCCCCATTGGGCGCAGATACTCATCCACATCGATGAACGCCATGTACCGGCAGTCAAACCGATGCCGAAGAATCGCATCATTGTACGCTGCAAGCTGCTTGCAATGACCGGGGAACTCCCGACATTCCACAATCCCAGCCTCGCGATACGGCCGCAGAACATCCTTCAGGCAGTCCCGGCTCCCATTGTCGTACAGATAAAATTTCGTCACGCC
>JAFSWY010000134.1 GCA_017444295.1 Selenomonadaceae bacterium
AAGGCGAACCAATCCATCAAGATAGGATTTGCCGATATGCGTGCGCAGTCCCTCGGGCTTCGGGAAGCCAACGGCGAAAACATCAGCCTTGCGACGCGGGACAAGGCAACGGTTGCCATCCATGTATTGGATACGGCGGTCCGCAAGGCATTGGACCAGCAGACCACCATCGGCGCCATTCTAAGCCGTCTGGAATATACTTCCGCCAACCTTGGCACTGCCAATGAGAACACGCAGTTCTCCGAGTCCACCATCCGCGATGCAGACATGGCAAAGGAAATGATGAGCTACACGAAGAACAATGTCCTCGCCCAAGCCTCCCAGTCCATGCTTGCACAGGCGAATCAGAATTCAAGCAACGTCCTGTCTCTGCTCCAATAAATTGCCCTGAAAAGTATACCCCATCAGCCGCAATCAAACAGCTGATGGGGTAATTTGTTTCAATCCTCATAATGACCTTTGCAAGAGAGAATATGAAAAATACATAAGATCTGAGAGCGCATCATCCTCAAAGGTTGTCGCCATATATCAATTTCCTCAATTCTTCATCCGTAAAGATTGTGCCGCTTCCCTCATGCATTTGCTTGATGCCCCTGTCAATCTTTGCAAGATATGCAGCATTCCTTGCAGCCTTCATAGTGGCTTCTCTTGCGAAATCAGACACATCCATGTTGCTTGATGCCGCCTGTTGCTGTATCAGTTTTGCATCCAAGGCATCGATATCAAAGGTAATCGACATCATTGCTGTCACCTCCTTGCCATTCATTTTTCCATTCAGCTTCCATGTCTGAATTTTAGCACAAAAGGTGTCCTATCGTCAACAAGCGAAGACTTTCTTGGCAACCAGACGACGAGACGAGCCTCTTGGGACAGGATGCCCTCGATGAGGCAGTGCGGGCCGCCAGCGGCAATGTCTTCCATACAATATAAGCAGCGATATGTATACCGGCCCTTCGCCCGAATATCCTTATGCAGGCAGCCACCGAGCATGGATTGCGCTCATCAAAAACGTAGCAACGTCTCCGCAAAATATCTTCCGATACTCGCGATCAGCCCCAGCGCCTCCTCCTTCAGCTCCTCCGGAAACGATTTGAGCACCGGCCCTGTCTCAAAGTTCAGTATCCCGGCATAATGAATCGTCCTTAATCCGCGCAGGAATCCCTCCCAATCCGTCGAAGCCTTGTTCTCCCGTGTTCTTGTGAATGTGAACGGTATCTGGTGGAGATCCTGCACCGCATCGTTGTCGTGGATATGGAGCACCTTGACCCGATGCCCCAACCGACAGAGGAAATCTTCAAAATCGATCCCCAGCAGATTCGCATGCCCTGTATCAAAGCAGAATCCCAAGACCTCTGCGCCATATTGCTCATTGATGCGATCCATCCGCTCCGCACATCGCTGCGCCTTGCAGCAGGGCCCCTCCACAATATGCCCGCCGATGCTGTCATAGAGATTTTCGATGCAGATAGTAATCCCCATCTCTTTCGCCATGGGCGCATGTTCATGAATAAACGCCTCCGTATACTGCCACTCCGCCTCCTCCGACCCTAGAAATCTGGCCAGCTTGAACCCATGGATGACAATATACGGGCATTCCAAAAAAGAGCAAAGCTCCATGCTCTTCGGTGCCACCTGATGGCGAAGATAATCATTCACCTCCCGGCTGCCCGCAGGCACATGGATGGGATAGGGCATGTGCATCTGCCCGAACCGAATCCCGGCCTTCCTTGCACCTTCTCTATGGGGCGCAAAGAAGGCTTTTATCTCTTCAACGTCCGGATCAAAAAAGTCATTCAGCTTCCCCTGATAAATATCCAGATTGAGCAGATACCCATGGAGGCTGAAGTCCACACTGGAAAAACCTGCCCGCCGGAGCATGGCAAACCCTTCTGCCGGATTCTCATCCTGGATGGCATTCTGGGACTGCACCCCCAGCTGCCACTTGTCGCACGCACCCTTCTCGCCTTTGTCTGCCGGTTTCATCCCTCGCTCCCCTTTCCGGTTTTCTCAGCCATATCTTCCAACCGATCAAAATGGAAAGACGGCAAGTATTCATCATTGAAGAACAGGATGGGATTCCCAAGTCCCATCTCCCTGAGTTGCTGCTCAATCTCCCGATAGTAAATGTTGCAGATGAAGATGGCGCAATCCCCCGGCAGTTTTCTGAGCTCTTCCGGCGAACGCACCGCAAGGCCGCAAAACTCCGTGCCCCACATCTCCCGATTGTTATCGCAGGTAAACAGCGGCGGATACGCTTCCCCGTAGCACTTCATATAGGCCCTGCACATATTCCCCGCGCCAAAGAGCACTCTCCGGTCATACTGCGCAAGAACTCGTTCCATATCCACCTGCCAGCAGATATAGTCCCCCACAGCTTTCGCCAAGTCCAAGAGCTGGGGACGCAACAGCGGTGAAAAAGAGGATGCCGTTCCCTCAAGGGAAATCACTGCCTTTCCGTCAAAGGAAGTTTCCCTGAGACCGCGAACCAGATTCAACCAGTCCGTCTTCGACTGCCCCTTGCCAACACCTGTGAAAGGCAAGAGCGCAGCATCCTCCCTGCCGTCCACATCCCGGAGGATCACCATCTTGAGCCGCTTTCCTATCATCTTCACGAACTCGTACATATTCTGCCCGCAGAGGCTTGCCGTTCCCGCATCCAGACAAAAACCGAACCGGTCCTCCCCGCAGGCCGCATTGAGCTCATCCACCCAATGCGCTGCCTCCTGCTCATCCGAGCAGATGCCCCGCACCAGATGTCCGTGAACGTCCCTCGCCTGATTCTCCAGCAGGATTCCCACCGATTCCTCGCCCGCAATCTTCGCCAGCCGAAGATAAAACGCCCGGTTCACCTCCCACAGATCGCCTTTCCCCACTCCGGAAAATAGAGGCGGAACCACCAGATACGCCGCTCCATACCGTCCGCAGAGCCGTATGCCCTCTCCCGTCAATTTCTCCAGCAGCCCGTTCAGATCCTCCCGCTTCGTATCCCGGCGAAGCACCGGCCCGTACATCGAGGTCACGCCCAGCCCGCACTGCCGGCAATGCTCCGCTGCCTTCTGCACCATACCTTCGAGCAAAGAAACATCCGTTAAGACCTCGGCGCTTCTCCGTTTCTTCTTATTTGTACCGAAATCTTCCATATCCTGCTTCAAGCAGTAGGATGAAAGATCCAGCATCATCTCCCCGAACCCGGCCTTCGCCACATCCCCTATCCCCTGCCGGGGATACTCCGCCGCCACGATGCCGGAAGAACGACAAACAAGTTCCATAGAAACCTCCCCAAAATTGTTACTTCTTCTCCAACCGCTGATTGATCAACGCCTTGATTTTCGTGGAACTGGTCTGCTCCGTATAGGGGAAGAACACCAGGGTCGCCCCGTGCTTCTCCAGGAATTCCTTTTCCGCCAACCAGT
>JAFSWY010000010.1 GCA_017444295.1 Selenomonadaceae bacterium
GATGCCCCATAGTCCGTGATGTACTTGGCAATGCGGAACAAGGTGCCAGAGCCGATGAACACAGCCGAAAAGGCACAGATGCCAAAGATGAAAGTCAGCGTAACTTCCCGAAATATGTATTTGTCCAAGATTCGAATACGCATCGAGCCATCTCCTATAACGTGAACTTATCCCCTAAATAGAATTTCCTGGCCACCGGACTGGTCGCAATGGTATTGCTGTCCCCTTCCAGAAGGATCTTCCCCTCATTCAGGATATAAGCACGGTCCACGATCTGCAATGTCTCCCTGACGTTATGGTCTGTGATGAGGATTCCCATGCCCCGCTGGCGAAGATATTGGACAATTTCCTGGATATCCGCCACCGCCAGGGGATCCACTCCCGCGAAGGGTTCATCCAGCAGGATGAACTGTGGTTCCAGAGCAAGGCAGCGGGCAATCTCGACGCGGCGCCGTTCGCCGCCGGAGAGTTCAGTGCCCTTTCTCTCCTGCACATGGCCGATATGGAACTCTTCCAGGAGTTCCTCGTACTTGTTCTTCTGCTCTGCCTTGGAAAGCTCTGTGGTCTCCAGGATGGCCATGAGATTCTCCTCCACGGTGAGCTTCCGGAAAATCGATGCCTCCTGGGCAAGGTAGCTGATGCCCAATGCAGCCCGGCGATGCATGGGAAGGCGGGTGATATTGATGTCGGAAACAAAGACCTCGCCTGATGTGGGCCTCTCTAAACCGACGATCATATAGAACGTCGTGGTCTTCCCTGCGCCATTCGGCCCCAGAAGCCCCACAATCTCCCCTTTTTCCATGCGCAAGGACACGCGGTCCACAACGACACGCTGCTTGAATTTCTTGACAAGGTTCTTCGCTTCAATATGCAAGGCGGTTCCCCTCCCCATCCCGTGTACTGTGCTCCTATTGTACCTTAGCTTTGCCATCCTGCGCAAGATAAATCGTCAAACGATTTCCGCGCACCATATTATTTTCCTGAATTGCCCAGGCATGGCCTGTAAGGATGGCCTTGCCCTGCTCCTTGCCGAAATAGTCCACCCGGTCTCCCCCGGCTTCCAGATCATGGGGCGGGCTTACAAGATGCGCGTTCCCGGTGCCGACGTAATGCTCGTCTCCCAGCCAGCCTTCCATGTAGTCTGCCGTGAAAGTTCCGTCCTTGCTGGTGACAACACCACCCGTCGGGATCATCACATACTGGTTCTGCTCCGGAAAATACTCCACCTGTTCCCCCGTGAAGGTCTTGTCCTGCTGCACCCCATGGACATTCCCGATGGCCAGCATGTGATCCGGGCCGTCGGTGGTCAGTTTGTCGCAGGTAATGCGCATGTCCTCGCGGACTGCAACCACATTCCCCTCCACCATGCCTTCCCTCGTATTGACATTATAGACTGCCTTCGCTCCTGCAAGCCTGGAAATCCCACGCTTCATGAGCACATCGCCCTCTGCCGTCACCACGCCGGTCTTCATGTCATATTCCACGACATCCGCATCCAGGGAGGACGGTTCCGGGCTTCCATCTGCTCCTGCAGCATGAATCATGCCCATCTGCTGGCTGCCAATCAGGAAGACTGCCGTCAATGCCAATGCTCCCAGAAGTTTCCTTGCTCTATTTCCCTTCATCTTTTGCTCCTTTTTCGATATGCGCCTTGCCAGTGATCCTGAAACGATTAAAACCATCGCTGCTCTCAATGCGGTCGCCGCTTGCCATCACGTCATCCTTCCTCACGCAGACATCCTCTTCCGCCACCAGTATTTCCTTTGCTGCAATCCATGTGAGTTTCTGGCTGGTCAGTATGGCCCCATCCGTATTTGTGGCCTTCACATCACCGTCAATGGAAATATCCTTGGTCGACTGGTTGTAAATCCCATGCTTTGCCACAAGCGTCACCGTGCGGCCATCATCCTCATAGAATTTCCCCTCGATATTCTCCATTTCCGCATCCTGGGTATCCACGTTCATGGAAATCTTGTCCGCATGAAGCTCCCATTGCTTCTTGCCATCCTTCTCCGCGCTGATGTTGTTTTCCCCATAGGACATGATGCGCGGGGAATTGTCCGGCTCCACAGGTTTCGGCGGGTCCGGGATGGAATATACCACCCATGTGACGAGGGCGAGGAAAAGGAGGATTCCTGCGCCAATGGAAAGCTTTCCCTTTTTGCTCATTCTGTCCTCTTCCCCTTTGCTTTCACCGTGTGATGCTTGTTTTTCTTCTGCTGCTCCGGGGCAGTGTTCCAGCGCTTCTGGAACCATATCCATTGGGTAGGGTTCTCCCTTACCACCTGATCGATGAGCTTCGTCATCTTTTCCGTGAATTCGAAAAGATCCCTGTCCGTATCCCCGGTATCCTTGTAACGCATGGCCTCTCCAATGAGAATCTTATGCTTCCCGTTTTTCTGGCGCAGGATGAACATGGGAATCACCGGTGCATTGAACTTGCGGGAAAAGACCGCCGCTCCCATGGGAGTCGATGCCGGCCGCCCCAGGAATTCAATGAAAGCCCCACCGGGACCTCCATCCTGGTCCATCAGGAAGCCGAGAAGCTTTCCCTTCTTGAGTGCCCGGCCCGCTGCCAGAAGCTCGCTGGTCCCACGGGAGAATATCTCCACGCCGACGGTGGCGCGCAAATCGTCAAGTGCCCGGGTATAATCCATGTTGGGCTGAGGCTTGGCAATCGCTGTCGTCTGCACACCGCTCAAGGCCATGGCTGCGGACATCCACTCCCATGTCCCGATATGCCCGGTGATAACTACAAGGCCGTGGCCTTCCGCCATGGCCTCCGTGACGCGTTCCAAATGGTCGATCTCAACGTATTCATGGAGATTCCGTGCATTCAGGACCGGCATGTAGAGGATCTCCAGCATGTTGCGTGCCAGATTCACAAAGGACTCGCAGACCAGATGCTTCACCTCGTCCTCCGGCAGCTGGAGAGCCATGGTCATCTGTGCAATCGAGAGGTTCCTCTGTTTCTTGACCAACAGATAATAGAGATTCCCCAATATCCTGCCGATTCCCATGAGCAGCCTGTAGGGCGTATGCCGGGCACACCAGCTCATGAACATCAACGTTTTGTACAGCATGGAACTTTAGCCTCCATTCATCTACTGCCCCAGATCTTTCAGTGGCGACGGGCACAGGAACCCCGCCACGATGCTCTCCCATTTCCCCTGTGCCTTCAACAGGAACTCCAGGACCTCTCTCACAGCCCCCTTGCCACCGGGGAAGCCGGAGACGATATGCGCATGCTGGCGCACCTCAGGGGCGGCATCGGCAACAGCCGCCGCAAAACCCACCTGTACCATGATGGGAAGATCGATGAGATCATCGCCGATATAGGCAATCTCCTCATCCTTCATGGCAAACTTCGCCTTGAGCTCCTCATAGGCCTGGCGTTTGTCCATGCAGCCCTGTCAGACGGCATCGATGCGGAGTTCTTCCCCCCGCCGCTTCACCTGGGCAGACTGCCGCCCCGTGATGATTGCCGTTTTCAGGCCATTTTTTCTCGCCACAGTGATACCAAGGCCATCCCTGCAGAAAAAAGGCTTATAGAGCTCTCCCTCTGCACCGACATAAATGCCCCCGTCGGTCAGGACGCCGTCCACATCAAAGATAACGAGGCGGATTTTCCTGGCCCTCTCCAGTGCCCCTGCCATCTGTTCCATGTCACACAACTCCCTGCCGCAGAAGATCCGTCAGATGGACAATGCCCACGGGATTCCTCTCCCCATCGATGACAGGGAGCACCGTAACCGGACGCGGCTTGTGCTTCTCCATGACGGAAAGAGCCTCTGCCGCCAGCTTGCCGGGCGCAATGATCAACGGTTTCTCGAACATAATATGCTCCACAGGCTCATCGAGGAAACTATTGTCCTTTCCAAGGGCACGGCGGATGATGCCATCCGTGATGAGCCCGATGAACTTCCCGTCCTCGTCCACCACGGAAGCCGCTCCAAGTCCCTTGTCCGTCATGACGAAGAGCGCATCCTTTGCCGTCTTTCCCCTTTGGATGATCGGGTTGTCCTCCCCCGTATGCATGACATGTTCCACTGTGAGCAGAAGCTTCCTGCCAAGAGCGCCGCCCGGATGGAACATGGCAAAATCCTGGGATGTGAAATTGCGTGCCGACATGAGCGTCATGGCGATGGCATCCCCCATCGCCAACGTGGCTGTCGTGCTGGCTGTCGGGGCAAGGCCCAGAGGACATGCCTCCCGTTCCACGCTGATATCCACAAAGTAATCGCTGTACTGTCCCAGGGAAGATTCCCTGCGGCCGCACATGGCGACGATCGTGGCCCCGATGCGGTGGATGATGGGCAGGATGTTCACGATCTCGGAGGACTCGCCGCTGTTGGAAATCGCAATGACCACATCTTTTTCCGTCACCATGCCGAGATCGCCATGAAAGGCTTCCGCCGGATGCATGAAAAAGGACGGAGTCCCCGTGCTCGCCAGGGTTGCGGCAATCTTCTGCCCGATATGCCCGGATTTTCCCATACCCGTGATGACCACCCGCGCCGTGCAATCCAGAATGCACTGCACAGCACGGACAAAC
>JAFSWY010000135.1 GCA_017444295.1 Selenomonadaceae bacterium
CGCCCGATCTTCACGGATGTCTTTCCAATAGTTCATTGCTTCTCCCTCACAAGAAACTGTGCATTATCCTCATCGGCCCCATTTGGCGCAACAAATTTCGTAAAGTAGGTTACTTTACGAAAATGCCGTTGAAGCCTTATGGACACTAAGCTGCTGGATATTAGCATTAAATTGCTTCTCCCACAACTCCTCTCGCTGACTGTATTACATTATTGAAAGGGAAAAGTCAATATTCTCCAGAATCCTCATACTTGAGGAACCCTTATACTGTCAAAGGAAGGATTCATCGTGGCAGAAATAGGAGACAATCTATGGATTTGAAAAGGAAAACATGGAAAAGCTGCTTTCCTGAGTGTCATAAGCCGTCGGATAAGCCGTCAACAAGAATAACCCGTGAGCCTATATTATACAAGGCATCACGGATATTTTTATTTGCATTTTCCTGAAGTTTTAAGCCGTCAAGATAAGCCGTCAAAAATTTCCGGCTCCGCATTCGGCGTGGCTTCAAAGGGTCTGAACCGTAAAGTAACCTACTTTACGAAATTTGTTGCGCCAAATGGGGCCGATGAGGATAATGCACAGTTTCTTGTGAGGGAGAAGCAATGAACTATTGGAAAGACATCCGTGAAGATCGGGCGCTCCATCAAAGAGATGTTGCTGAATACCTCGGCATCAGCCGTTCTGCCTACTCAAACTATGAGAATGGCACAAGGAGTCCCAATATCGGAACCCTCAAGAAACTTGCCGAGTTCTTCTGTATCAGCATAGATGAGCTTCTGGACTATTCTCCCGGGAACCGGAGGGAGTCCGGCCTCTCATCGAAGGAAAAAGGCTTGCTCTGCAAATACCGAAACCTTTCTGCCGATGGGCAGCTGCGCATCCAGAAACAGCTTGACCTGGAACTTGAGATGGAAGCGGAATCGATGGCAAAGGTGTGGTAGGAATTGGTAGTGACAAAGACCATCTGCCAGCACAGCGGGAAGCTTCCGGAGGAAACCATGGACTTCCTGCGGGGCATCGCTGCCGACTACGCCAAGGTCAAGACCGCCGTGTATGAACGTTGCTCGGGGATTGGGAGCGTTGAACGCATCAACCATATCTATGACATACAGACCGAGATGCGCAATTGCGGCCTCAGACAGCAGCTCCGCCTGCCGGTGGCCTATTATGAGATGGCCATTGTGGAGGCCGTGGCGAACATCAAGTCCATGTGGTCAAAGATCAAGGACAGGATACGGGAAGCCATCCGAAACAGGGACAATCTGACGGATGCCGAATGCAGGTACATCCGCACCGTGCTGAAGCTCGACCAGGTATTTGCCGCAGTCCTGCAGCGCCGGGCCTATGAGATGCCACGGAATGTGTCGGAGGAAGACCTGGACATCGGGCGGCTGAACAACCTCATCCGTCGGCTGGTGCGTCGATACGTGGCCAAGCCGAAAATCCGGAGCACAACCCAGTTCAAGGTCATCCCTGCCGGTTACAAGTACAAGAATGGTGGCCTGTACCTGGTCAGCCGTGTACCGAGGCGGAGGATCTGCCTGCCTTTGAAAGACACGCAGACCTCCACAAGGCAGATCCGCATCTGCATCAAAGAGGACAGCGTGGACATCCATATCTTCCGTGATGTGGAGATCCATGAGGATGAGAGCCGCAAGGGAACCATCTACATCTACATCGGCTATCGGGATGCCCTTACCCTGTCCAACGGCCATGTCTACGGGCAGGAACTGAACAAACTGGTCAGTCCCGAGACGGAGCGCCTGAGTGCCAAAAACGCTGAGCGCAGCAAGATCCGCCACGTGATGGAGCAGAGCGCCATGGCCGGCGATTACCGCAAGGCCGGGCGCATGGAAGCAAACAATCTGGGCCGGAAGAAATACGAGGAGCAGAAGCGGCGCGTGCGGGAGAGGACCCAGAACTACATCAACGCAGAACTGAACCGCATGCTTGCAGAGGAAAAACCTGAGCGGATCGTCATCACCAGGACGGGAACCGTGAGCCGCAAGAAGAGCTCCGCCAAAGAGCTGAACCGCAGACTGACGCGCAGCTTCGGCGGCTACATCCGGCGGCGGCTGGAAGAGAAATGCCGCATCCACGGTATCGAGCTGCTCACCATCAGCTCGAAGGACACCGCAAGCATCTGTTCCCAGTGCGGAAAGCAGGGCGCCCGCACCAGCCGGGAATTCCACTGTGGCCATTGCGGATTCAGGACAACCGCAGCCCGGAACACAGCCAGGAACATAGAGAAAAAGGCCATTTCGGCCGGGACATAAAATATGAATCCGATGAACAATGCCTACCTGGGGATAAAGGGAGCTCTCCCTTTGAACAGCCCGTCTGTACCGCAGGGATGGCATCTCATGTATAAGCATGCAAATGCGAAGCACAACACGGCATTATCTGGGGGCAGCCCTTCTTGTATGCCAAGACCGTGGCTTTACACGGAGCGAAGCTCCGGCCGCAAGGCAGGAGCAGGCGCAAAAGCGCCAAGAGAGTGAAGTTATTATGCAACCGGAATCTTGCAGCGATGGAACGATGGAGAGTAGAACATGCCAATCAAGGAAAGAGTGCTGAAACGGCTCACGGCAATCGAACAGGATCTGGACCGGGCGTGGAAAAACGGGGAGAGAGATGCCTGGAACACAATCCTCCGGCAGATGGAAGAGGCCAGGAGCCTCTGCCAAAACGGTTTGCCGGAAAGCCGCTATGCCGTCTATGGCGAAATCTATGACGGAATGATTCTCGCCGGAAAGAACCTGATTGAAAACAGCCAGGAAAATGCACAGGAGGACGTTGTTTTCCTGTTTTTTGAGCTTGTGCGGCATACCATGGAGCAGACAAGGAAGGAGCAGCACTTCAAGAAAGAACTGGTCTTCCTTCCCTACAAGGCGAGCATGTGGGACAGCCTCGAGAGCGTCTGGAAGGCCGCCCATGAGGACAAGGAGCACTGCAACGCCCACGTCATCCCCATCCCCTATGCCGACCTCACACCGGAGGGCGGTGTTGCGGAGTGGCACTGTGAGAGGGGCCTGTTCCCCGAGTATGTGCCGACCTTGGACTGGCAGCAGGTGGACCTTGAGGAATGGCATCCCGATGTTATTTTTATACATAATCCTTATGATAATCAAAACCGCGTTACCTCGGTGGAAGCAAGATATTATTCCCACCAGCTGAGATCCCGGACGGATCTTCTCGTGCACAGTCCCTATTATGTCACGTCGGGCTATATGGGCGAGGGCCAGGCACTCTGCCCGGCCTATCCCAACGTGGACTATATCGTCGTGCAGTCGGAGAAGGTCTGCAGGCAGTTTCATCCATCCGTGCCCAGGGAGAAACTTCTTCCCCTCGGCTCGCCGAAACTGGACAAGGTCATCCGTGTCTGCAGGGAGATGCCGGAGCCTCCCGAGGATTGGACACCCAAAATGAAGGGGAGGAAGGTGTACTTCTACAACACGAGCCTGAGCGGCCTCCTGCAGGACACGGAGGGGTATCTTCGCAAGATGCGCTATGTGTTCCAGGCCTTCGAGGGCAGGGAGGATGCCTGCCTGCTCTGGCGTCCCCATCCCCTTCTGGAGGCGACGCTCCGCAGCATGCGCGAGGGATATATGGAGGCATACGAGTCCCTCAAGCGCTCCTTCCTGGAGAAGGGCCTTGGAATTTACGACGATACGCCGGACATCGAGATGGCCATTGCCCATTCGGATGTCTATCTCGGGGATATGGGGACAAGCGTTACAGCCCTGTTCGGTGTCACGGGGAAGCCGCTGTTCATCCTGAACAATTTCCTGTCCACTCCTCCCAAGGAAGATGACTGGAAGGGAGAGGTGGTCAGAGGCTTTCATCCCGAGGGCCGGGACTGGATGGTCACCCAGGGCAGCAGGCTCTATTATGCGGCGAACCATGATTTCCAATACCATCACCACTGCGACCTGCCGGGCTATGCCATAGAGTACTATTACGGTGGAGTTGTGGAGGTGGAGGGAAAGGCTTATGTCTACCCTATCCAAGCACAGGATATCCTGAAGGTGGGAGAAAGCGGGATGGAAAAACGCATCCCGCTGGAACGGGGGACCGAGAAGCCAGGGGTGTTCTATAACTGTGTGCATATCGATGAATTCCTCTTCCTCCTGCCAAACCAGTATCCCGACATCGTCCGCTATGATACGAGGCAGGACAAGGTGGACTATCTTCGGGGCTGCCGGGATATCATAGCCCAGGATGCCCAGGGGGAACGATGGGTCGGAGGCTTTGCGGTCCGGGAGAGGCATCTCCTGATTGGCGGTGCTGCATCCGCCTATGTGCTGGACATCAATCCCCGCACGCTGGAGACGAAGAAAATCCTTGTGGGACAGGAAACCGATGATTATGGATGCCAGTTCATCCTTCCCGATGGGGAGGACGTATGGCTTCTGCCACAGGCGGGGAATATCATCCGTCGATGGACGCCTGCAACCGGAGAAATGCGGGAATACGGGAATCTTCCCGAAAGCTTCCTTTGCCGGCATTACCTGTTCAAATTTCCTTGCCAGATGCATCCCTTTACCTCGGCAGCCTGCAGCGGGGAATATGTCTATCTTGCACCCTGTTGGGGCAATATGTTCCTGCGGCTCCACAAGGAAAGCGGCACCATCGAGGAGTGGAACACACAGATATCTCCCGGCTTTGACGGCAAGAACGGATACTTCTTCTCAGGCAGTACGGGCAGCTTTGTATTGAACTTCGAGACGGGCGAGCCCTTCTTCTACCATGAGCCGGAGCGCAGATGGTACCGCTTTGATGCAGAGCGGGAGAGTTTCGAGGAGCTTCCCGTGTCTTTCGACTATGAAGAGGTTTGCCAACATACACCGGGCTTCGCGGAGTGGTCGGAATGGTTCCCCTACGGATGCCAGGAAAACGCCCTCCAGACGCTGGACGGGCTGCTGGACGGCACCCTGCCGGGAGATCCCTATGACAGGGAACGCCAGCTCCGGGCATTTGAGGAAATGTCCGCGAATCTCGATGGGAGCTGTGGGGAAAAGGTCTACCGATGCATCATGGAAGAACTCAGACGAAGGGGGAAGGGAATATCATGACCAAGGTCATCACCTATGGAACCTTCGACCTCTTCCATGCAGGCCACTACCGCCTCCTGAAGCGGGCCAAGGCACTGGGGGACTACCTCATCGTGGGGGTCACCACCGAAAGCTTCGACAAGGCCAGGGGAAAGCTCAACGTCATTGACTCCCTGGTGACCCGCATGGAGAACGTGAAGAAGACGGGCTTCGCCGACGAGATCATCATCGAGGAGTCCGTGGGGCAGAAATTCAGCGACATCAAGAAATACAATATCGACATCTTCACGGTGGGCTCCGACTGGGTGGGGAAGTTCGACTACCTCAAGGACTACTGCAAGGTGGTCTACCTGGAGCGCACCAGGGACATCTCCAGCACCATGCTGCGGGAGAAGAAGAGGAACATCCAGCGCATCGGCATCATCGGCACGGGGCGCATCGCGGGAAGGTTCATGAGCGAGGCCAGGGCCGTGAGCGGGGTGGAGACCCAGAGCGTCTACAACCCCCACCCCGTGAGCGCCCTGCGCTTCGCGGAGCAGTGGGACCTCAACGCCTACCGGACCGTTGAGGACTTCCTGCAAAGCATCGATGCGGTCTACATCGCCTCCCCCCATGAGACCCACTACGGCTATGCAAAGGCCGCGCTGGAGGCGGGGAAGAATGTCATCTGCGAAAAGCCCATGGTGCTGGAAAGAAAGCAGGCGGAGGAACTCTTCCATTTAGCAAGAGACAAAAACCTCACCCTCATGGAGGGCATCAAGACCGCCTACTGCCCCGGCTTCCACAAGCTCCTTGGGGTAGCCTGCAGCGGCAAGATCGGCGCCATCCGCAACATCGAGGCCTGCTTCACGAAACTGGAGCACCCCTCCCACCGGGAACTGATGGACAAGGAATACGGGGGCAGCTTCCTGGAGCTTGGGAGCTATGTCATGCTCCCCATCCTGAAGCTCTTCGGGACGGACTATGAGGACATCCGGTTCGAGTCCATCCGGGGGGAGAACGGGCTGGACCTCTTCACAAAAGCAAGCCTGCGCTATCCACACGGCATGGCCACCGCCACCTGCGGCCTCGGCGTGAAGTCCGAGGGCAGGCTCCTGATCTCCGGCACCAGGGGCTATATCGTTGTGGAGGCGCCCTGGTGGAAGACCAGCTACTTCGAGGTCCACTACGAGGA
>JAFSWY010000011.1 GCA_017444295.1 Selenomonadaceae bacterium
CGCACGTTCTCCCGGGCGATGACCTTGCTGCCGATGGCCGCCTGGATGGGAATCTCGAACATCTGCTGCGGAATGATTTCCTTGAGCTTTGCCGCGAGCTGCCTGCCACGCCCTGCCGCCCTGTCGCGATGGACAATGGTGGAAAGGGCATCCACCGGATCGCCGTTCAGCAGGATGTCCACCTTCACCAGCTTCGACTCCTGGTAGTCCGCCAGCTCATAGTCCAGAGAGGCATATCCCCTCGTAGCGGATTTCAGCCGGTCAAAGTAATCGAAGATGATCTCGTTCAAGGGAATGTGATAGGTAATCATGACGCGGTTCGTGTCGAGATAGTCCATGCTTTTGTACTCGCCGCGCTGCTCCTGGGAAATCTCCATCACGGCGCCCACGTAATCGTTGGGCACGATGACCGTCGCCTTCACATAGGGCTCCTCCATGAACTCGATCTCCGTGGCAGGGGGCAGCTTCGCCGGGTTGTCCACCTTCACCATCTCCCCGTTGGTCTTGTGGACATGGTAGATGACCGAGGGGGCCGTCGTGATGAGCTTCAGCTTGTACTCCCGCTCCAGACGCTCCTGGATGACATCCATGTGCAGAAGCCCCAGGAAACCGCAACGAAAACCAAAACCAAGGGCCACGGAGGTCTCCGGCTCAAAGACCAGGGCCGCATCGTTGAGCTGAAGTTTCTCCAATGCGTCCTTGAGGTTGTCGTAGTCCGCGCTGTCCACGGGATAGAGCCCGCAGTAGACCATGGGAGTCACGCCGCGATACCCCGGCAAGGGCTCCTTGGCAGGATTCTCCTCGCTGGTGATGGTATCCCCCACGCGGACATCCCGCACATCCTTGAGGGAACCCGCCACAAAACCGACCTCCCCCGCGCCAAGCTCGCCGAGATCCGCCGGGGCAGGGCGGAAGCATCCCACATCCGTGACCTCGAAGACCTTCCCCGTGGCCATCATCTTGAGACGCATGCCCTTCTTGATATGGCCCTCAACCACGCGGATATGGGCAATGACGCCCTTGTAGGAATCGAAATAGGAATCAAAAATAAGCGCCTGCAGGGGTGCCTTGTCCTCCCCCTTGGGGGGCGGCACGAACTTCACGATGGCATCGAGGATTTCCTCAATGCCCTCCCCCGTCTTGGCAGAGGCGAGAACGGCATTCTCCGTGTCCAGCCCCACCGCATCCTCGATCTCCTTCTTCACACGGTCCGGTTCGGCGCTTGGAAGGTCGATCTTGTTGATGACAGGGATGATTTCCAGGTCATGCTCCAAGGCCATGTAGACATTGGCAAGGGTCTGCGCCTCGACCCCCTGGGCCGCGTCCACCACGAGAAGAGCGCCCTCGCAGGCCGCAAGGCTTCTGGAAACCTCATAGTTGAAATCCACATGGCCCGGCGTGTCGATGAGGTTGAGCTGGTACATCTCCCCGTCCTTGCCCTTGTAGGCAAGACGCACCGTCTGGGCCTTGATGGTAATGCCCCGCTCCCGCTCCAAGTCCATGCTGTCCAGCACCTGGGCCTCCATCTCCCTTTCCGAGAGCGTGCCCGTGCGCTCGATCAAGCGGTCTGCAATGGTGGATTTCCCATGGTCGATGTGCGCGATAATCGAGAAATTGCGGATATTCTTGTTCTGCATCAAAATTTCCTTTCCAAGATACAACATATATTTGGTTATAGATTATACTATAAAAAATTATGTTTTGAAATAATAAATCCACCAGAAAAGAAAGTATTGCTTTTTCCTTTTCCCCGTGATAGAATAGCTAAGTATCAACTTGTCAAGGGGGGTGAACTGTTTGCCGAACATCAAATCTTCTATCCTTAGTGTGAAGACTGACGCCAAGCGCCATGCAAAGAACGCTGCCGAGAAGTCCCGTGTGCGCACCGCTTCCCGCCGTGTCCTCGATGCTGTGGAGGCTGGAAACGCTGACGAGGCGAAGTCCCTCCTCAGTCTTGCCTGCAAGACCATCGACCAGGCCGCCGCGAACCATGTATACCATCGGAACGCCGCCGCCCGCAAGAAGTCCCGTCTTGCCCGCAAGGTCAACGCCATGGCATAACCTTTGCATATGACATAAAAATAACCCGCTCACCGGAGCGGGTATTTTTTTGTCATTTTTTTCAAGGATCAACGCACTCCAAGGATGCGCCGGTAGGCCTGCTCCAGTTCCCTCATGTAACCCTTCCCGTCCATCAGAGGGCTGTCCTCCATCCTCTCGCGAAGGCCGTTCTGTATCTTCGTTAGACAGTGCTCATCCCGTGCCAGCTCCACCGCTTTTGCCACGTATTCCTTCGGGCTTTGGGCGATGCATTGCTGCATGCCGATGGATTGGAGCAGGCTCACGCCAAAGCGGGAGCCATACCGCGTTCCCGCCAGCGATATCACAGGGGTTCCCATATAGAGGGATACTGCTGTCATGCCTCCCCCCGTATAGGGATAGGTATCCAGGGCAATATCCACCTTCCCGATCCGTTCCAGATAATCCATGGATGCAGGACAAACCTCCACACGCCCGGCAAGCCCGGCCTCCCTGATGCGCCGCTTCATCTCCCTCTGACGGGCAGGGTGACAGGAAGCATCCTGCAGGACGAGCACTGCCTCCGGCAGCTGCTCCAGAATGCTCCGCCAAAGCCGGAGCATGTCATCCGTGACCTTCATGAAATTATTGAAGCACCCCAGACGCACCGGGCTTCCCTTCTTCCGCGGCTGCAGCGGGATGCGCCGCATTTCCTCCGTGGGACGCCAACAGAAGGCGTAGGCGAGGCGCAGGAGCCTCTCGCTGAAATATTCCTCATGGCATCCTGCAGGAACGAGATGCCCATCCGCAAGAAGATAATCCATGGCCGGAAGTCCCGTGGTATCCATCCAGCCGATGCCCGATACCTGCACCTTTGCCGGATGATAGGCCATGACCGCAAGGGTCATGCCGCCCTCGGAATGGCCGCCGAGGTCAACGAGGATGTCGATGCCGTCCTGACGGATGATCCGGGCAGCCTTCTCCGGCTCCAATTCCGGAAGCACTCTCCAGCCCTCCACCTGCTTGCGCACGGCCTCGGCAAAAGCATCCTCCGATGGCTCCATGCTGTAGCAGAAAACCTCAAAGGCATCCCTGTCGTATTCCATGAGCATCACTTCATAAAAACGCGCCGCTGCCTGTTCCGAAAAGGAAGGGGCAAGATACCCCACCCGTATCCTCCCCTGCCGTCGTCCTCCCCGCAACGGAAACGGCGTCACATCCCGGTAAAGGCTGCCGTAGGCAAGATTCTGCCGCGCCATTTCCTCGTCCGGAATCTGCGGCAGGTAATGGAGCGCAAAAAGATAACTGGAAAAATGCTGGCGCTGGCTCCGAAGGAAGCGGTCACTCCGGGCCGCCTGAAGGTATGCCTGGGCTGCCCCCTCCGCATCCCCGAAATCATGGAAACACGCCCCGAACAGCTCATGCATCTGCCACATATCGCTCTTTTGAAGTTCCTCCGAGGCATTTTCCTTCAATTGCCGCAACAGATGGAAGGCCTCTTCTGTCTGCCCTGCATCAAGATATTGCCGAATCCTTTTCAGCTCTGCAGCTTCCCGTTCCAGCATACTTCATCCCCGCTCCCGTTCCTCTGCCAGTTCCTGAAGGTATCGTGAAACAGCATCCTTCCAATCGGGCAGTCTTTGGAAACCCGCCCGGTCAAGGCACTCCTTGCTCATGCGGGAGTTCTTGGGACGCGTCGCCTTTGTGGGATATGCGCTGGACGGCACATGGGTCACTTTCACGGAACGCCCCGCCTGACGGAAGACCTCCTCCGCCAGTTCCGCCCAGGAACAAATGCCCTCATTCGTCGCGTGATAGACTCCATACTTTTCGCTCTTTGCCATATCGACGAGGAGGCGGGCCAAATCCCGGGTATAGGTGGGAGAACCCACCTGATCGGCAACCACCGTGAGTTCCTTGTGTGTCTCGCTGAGCTTCAGCATCGTGCGGATAAAATTCTTTCCATGGATGCCGAACACCCAGGAAATGCGGACGATGAAATACTTCTCCAGAAGTTCCTGCACGGCCTCTTCCCCGGCCAGCTTCGAGCGCCCATAGGCATTCGTCGGCCCCTTGGAGGCATCCGGCTCGTAGAACTCCTCCCCATCCCCCGGGAAGACGTAATCCGTGCTGATATAGATGAGCTTCGCCCCAATATCCAGGCATACCTTGGCGATATTCCGCACCGCATCGGCATTGACCGCCTGCGCAAGCTCCGCCTCATCCTCCGCCTTGTCCACGGCGGTATAGGCCGCGCAATGCACCACCACATCAGGGGCGTAGTCCTCGATGCACGCCCTTGCCGCGGCATGATCCGTCAAAGAGAACTCCTTGCGGCCGCAACCCTTGGCAGGAATCCCCGCCGCTTCCAGCTCGCGCATGACATCAAAGCCAAGCTGCCCCGTCACGCCCGTAACCAAAACCTTCATAAGCCCGCCCCCATCTCTTTCCGGACAGTCTGCAAGGCAGAAAGAACCACATCGTCCATATCATAATACTTGTATTCCGCCAGACGCCCGCCGAAAATGACCTTCTTCTCCTTCGATGCCATAGATGCATACCGTCCGTAAAGCTCCTGGTTCCTCGCATCATTGACGGGATAATAGGCCTCTTCCCCCGGCCTCCAGTCCGCAGGATATTCCTTCGTCACATAGGTCACAGGCTGGGTGCCGAACTCAAAATGCTTGTGC
>JAFSWY010000136.1 GCA_017444295.1 Selenomonadaceae bacterium
ATGAAGAAAGAGGACGCCGAGGTAAAGTTCGCAGAGGTGTCCAGGAAATTGGAAGACCAACGAATGCATCTGCAGCTTTTGCTGGAGGAAATGCAGCAAGGGCAGCGGGACTACGAGAGCATATCGAAGGAAGGCAAACGGGTGACGGTGGGGCGTCTGATGACGTTCAACAGTTTCTTTGCCTGGAAGCGGGAGCAGATTGAGATGCAGCAGCAGTTCATCCTGCAGACGAAGAGTGAGCGCCAAAAGAGGCTCAAGGAGCTCATGGAGGTCATGAGCTATTTAAAGAGCATCGAGCAGCTCAAGGAAAAGCGGTTCCAGGAATACAAGGACGAGATGCTTTTCGAAGAGCAGAAAATGCTGGATGAGATTGGCCTGCAGCTTGCGATGCGGGGCAGAAAACAATAGAAAGCGGGGAACTATCATGGTGGATTTGGGGCACATTTCCGAGATCAGGCAGCGCATTTCTGAAATACAGCAGCAGATCGGGTTTTCTCCGAAAGTTCCGGGCATGGATTTTTCCAGCAGACTGCAAAAGGAAATGAACAAACTGGATACCCAGCCAGCCGGTACGGCTGCAGTGCCGGGGGGAATCGCCGCCGGAAAGGCAGCGGATGGCAGCAGGGCTGCAACGGGGATGGTTCCTGCAGTTTCGATGGCGGGCAGTATGGCATCGGCATTGCCGACAGGTGCGGGCGATCTGTCTGTATTCATGGACCGCGCTGCGCGGAAATATGATGTGGATCCGCGGCTGGTCTCGGCTGTGGCGGAAGTGGAGTCCGGCAATGATCCTTCTGCAGTCTCGGGTGCGGGAGCCATAGGAGTCATGCAGCTCATGCCGGATACAGCGGCTGCCTTGGGGGTAGATCCCTATGATGCCGAACAGAATATTGAAGGTGGAACGAAGTACCTGAGACAGATGCTGGACAGCTTTGGCGGCGATGTCCGGAAGGCATTGGCGGCGTATAACGCCGGCCCGCAGGCGGTCAGGGACTATAATGGCGTTCCTCCTTACAGCGAGACGCAGGACTACGTCAACAAGGTATTGGATATCTATCGATGATATACCAGAAAGCGTTAGGATTTTCCGGCAGGTGATATGATGGCGAGCAAAAAAGGGAAAAAGATTCTCAAAATACTCCTGATACTGTTCTTGTTGCTGATTTTGATCATAGGAGGATTTGTTCTGGGAATTTATCTCCAGATTATCGATTCCAAGGATGCGAATGAGGCGCTCGGGCTCCACAGACTGCCTGTGGTTGGGGAATATTTTGTGAAACCTGAGGAAGGGCCGACGCAAGAGGAAATGGAGAACAAGCCCTTGGAGGATGTCAAGCCGGCTCCGGAGAAAGACAAAAAGAAAGACAATCCTGCGGAAACCAAGCCTAAGAAAGTAGTGCTTTCGAAGGAGGAAATCGAAAAGCAGATGAAGGAGCGGGAAGCCGCGGAAAAGAAGCGTGTATCGAAGCTGGCACGGCTCTATGCCCAAATGAAGCCCCAGGAGGCAGCGGATGCAATGAATGCGCTCAATGATGACCTGACGGTGGCCATCCTGCAGCGCATGGATGAAAGCCAGGCGGCAAAGGTTCTTGCGAAGTTTGAGCCATCCAAGGCAGCACAGCTCACCGAGATCATCTATGCCGGAACGCAAAAAACCATGACAGTTCCCGAGGATCTGCAGGGAAACAGCGAGACGGGTGAGCCTTCCGGAGGCGAGGAAAAAAAGACTTAATAAAATGGATGAAATCGCCGATAAATTAGATGTAGGAGGTGAAAGTGAGTGAATACCAGCAATGTGATGCCAGCGTCGAGCCCGGCAAGAGGGCAGGCCAGAGGAACCCAAGGCATGGAGGCCAGGGGGAAGAATGGCTCTGTTATGGGTGACAAAGGGAAGTCGTTCAATGATGTCCTGGCGAAATCCCAAGGGCGCGATGATTCTCTCACTCCACAGGATGCAAATGATTTGGCGAAAAATGTGGAGGATTCAGGCAAGGACGCAGGGATGTCAGGAAAAACTGCGGAAAGCAAGAGCAAGGATGCTGGGAAAGCTCCCAACGATACGGGAAAAGTTTCCAATGACATGGAAAAAAATGCCGATGCAGTCATTTCTGCCGATGCAGATGCAGATACAGGTCTTGAGATGGCAGCGGAGGCAGGCGCAGTGGCGAGCCAGTTGCTGCAGTTCATTGGAAATCTACAGAC
>JAFSWY010000137.1 GCA_017444295.1 Selenomonadaceae bacterium
GCACACTACAGCGGCCATTTTTCCGTCTGCCTACGTCTTCGAAATCTTGACGTAGCTCTGCTACGACTGCGATTTCGCTTCCTTGTCATACGAAAAACTGTCTCGCTGTAGTGCACAGTCTCCGTTTTTCAACACACCCTAGTTAGGTTTAACTTTTTTGAAAAACCCGCCTTAAGAGTTCGGCTACTGGTTAAGGCGGGTTATCTCTTTCTTATAACGCGTTGTTCATATTTTGCCAAGGAAAAAAGTGCTCCAATCTTGCAATTATTCCATGACTGTTGTATAATAACGACATAAAGAGCACCGTTTTAGCGGTTCGCCCTTATATAGGCAAATTTTTTGGATTTGCCCGCTTTTAGGTTCCTGCTAAAGGCGGGCTATTTCATTATGGTTACAATCAGCGATAAAACAGCTATCACAAGGGACAACCATTCGTATAGCGTCATACTCCCACCGCCCTTCTTCAGGGCGAAGACAACCCGCTTTTACGGTGCAGGGTTATCATAACACGTTGTTCAGATTTTGCCAAGGACAAAAGTGCTTCTAATCTTGCAATGATTCCGTGACGGTTGTATAATAAAGATACAAAGAGCACCGTTTTAGCGGTTCGCCCTTTATAGCGTTCTTTATATAAGCCCGCCTGGAGTTAGCTGCTAAAGGCGGGCTACTTCTTTACAATGGTAGCTATCAGCGCCAGAAAAGCTATCACAAGGGACAACCATTCGTATAGCGTCATACTCCCACCGCCCTTCTTCAGGGCGAAGACAACCCGCTTTTACGGTGCATGGTTATTATAGCGCGTTGTTCAGATTTTGCCAAGAGCAAAATCTTCAGAAGTACTTGCATTTCTGAGATTTTCGTTGTATAATATATAGCGTTGTCGGGATGTGGCACAGTTTGGTAGCGCGCATCGTTCGGGACGATGAGGCCGCAGGTTCGAATCCTGTCATCCCGACCATATTGAGATTACAAGAGGACTGTTTAGGTGCAGTCCTCTTTTTTGTTGTCTGCCAGCTTTTGATACGCCCGTATCTGCTCATTCCTGACCCATGTGCCGATTGCCTTGCCCTTGATCTCTTCCGGGCAGTCGCTTCCATGCACCGACAATATCCCGGAAAGATATCTTTCATGATGCCGCAGATAATCCGGCAACGTGCCATGGTCTGCCCGGATCACCGCATTGAACTCCGAAAAATCCATCGGCCCCTTTTCTATCGCCAACAGAAGATCCACGATCTTTCCCGGCTTTTCCAGCCTTGGCGCCCTCATATGCTGGGCAATCACAAAATGCGCAGCATTCAGCCACTGCTTTGGCAAGGCCATCCGCCGGTTCCAACGGCCAAGCACCTCTTTCCCCTTCTCCTCATGGCCATAATGATGGGGAAGCATCTCCTCCGGCGTCACGCCCTTTCCGATATCATGCACCAAACCGGAAAAACGCGCCACAAGGGATTCCGTCTCCCTTGCGACCTTGTCCAGCACCAGAAGGGAATGCTCATAGGCATCCCCCTCCGGATGAAAGGCTGCAGGCTGTATCTTCCCGATCAAATGACAGATTTCCGGGAACACGACGGACAGCAGCCCCGCTTCCTGCAAGCAACGGAAAAAGATGGACGGACGTTCGGAAGCAAGCGCCAGCTTCATTTCATGGAAAAGCCGTTCCTGGGGCTCTTCCCTGAGCTCATCAGCACAGCTGGCCATGAAACCGAAGGTCTTCTTCCCGATCGCGAACCCATGCTCCGCTGCCTGCCGTGCCGCCCGCAAAGCCCGAACAGGATCCTCCGTGAAATGGACAGAAACGGCACGAATCATCTTTTTTTCGATGTCCTCCCTGCCCCCATAAGGATCGATCAGAATTTCTTCCGGCAATTCCAAGGCCATGCTGTTCATGGAAGTATCCCTTCGGAAAAGATCCTCCTCTATGCTCACAGTCTCATCGAATTCGACCTGAAACCCGCGATAGCCACGACCATTTTTCCTTTCCCGCCGTGCAAGAGATACCTCGCACATCTCTCCATCGATGTCCAGCAAGTACACGGGAAATGCCTTCCCCACCCGTTTTGCCTGGGGAAACAACTGCTCAAAAGACTCCCCTGCAATCCCGCAAAGCACATAATCCCTGTCCTTGGGAACCTTCCCCATCAACGCATCCCTGACGCATCCGCCGACACGAAAAGCACGGGCATGCCGGGACCTTGCCCGCTCCACAAATTCTTTCTCTTCTATCTTCCTTCACCACCTTTCCTAGGGCGTGTTGAAAAAAGCCACCGCAAAAGCGGCAGCTTTCCTTTCCTTACGATTCATTTATGATGCGTGCACCACGTGTATCCAGATTCAGGACAAGAGACTTCGCCTCAACCTCATTCTTTCGGAACGCCTCCACCATGGCCTGCCCCACCTTTTCGGCACAGCGGTCCCTTTCGAGAACATAAGCCATGAGACAAGGACCCGCGCCACTCAGGGCTGCCCCCAGCGCCCCCGCTTCCCTCGCGGCAGAAAAGACATCCATCATGCCGGGAACAAGCTTGGAACGATAGGGCTGATGAAGGGCATCCTCAAAGGCATGGCGCAGGAAATACTCATTTCCCCTGCAAAGAGCCGCCACCAGAATCGATGACCGCCCAATATTGAAGATGGCATCCTGTCTCGAAACCATATCCGGCAGGACCTCCCGTGCCACACGGGTGGAGAGGAAAAAATCCGGCACGGCCGCCACCAGTTTCAGCCGGACCTTTGGCAGGAAGGAAAAGGACTGCGCCCTTCCCCTGTTCATAATATTGACCGTGAACCCACCGAAAATCGCAGGAGCCACATTGTCGGGATGTCCTTCGATCCGCGTGGCAAACTGCAAGAGTTCCCGACGGTTGAACATATTGCCCACCAATACATTTGCAGCCTTGAGCCCAGCCACGATTGCCGTGGCGCTGCTGCCAAGCCCCCGTGAAAGGGGTACTTCGTTCTTCATTCGAACAGTCCCGCCCTGAAAACGGTCTGCCGCCCTGGCCCGCTCCAGAAGATACCGGACAGAACGCCAAACGATATTGCGCTCATCCTGCGGAATGTTTTCGGCGCCTTCCCCCGTTATGAAGAATTCCACCCCCGGCTCTTCCCTCAAGGTCAGTTCCAGTTCATTGTAGATGGTGCAGGCAATTCCCAGGGTATCAAACCCCGGGCCGCAATTTGCGGATGTTCCCGGCACGCGGACCCGTATACTCTTCTCTTCCATAGACTCCTTTTACCCCCGGTCGTTCTCCACACGTATCATACTGCGAATCTCATCCACCACCGGAAGCCCTTCCAATACCTTGACAGCACAGAGCATCTTCCTGTGCTCCACCATATGGGTAATCGCAACGATCTCCGCATGATCTGCTATGGATTCCTTCGTCTGGACCACAGACTTCAGGCTCACGCCCTCATTGCCGAACACCGTGGCAATCGTCCCCAGCACACCGGGCTTGTCATCCACCAGCAGGCGCACATAATAGGAAGATTCCGTATCATCCAGCGAACAAAGTTTTTTCTTCTCAAAACAGGTACAGCGAATCCGCCCGAAGGTTCCGTTCACGATATCCCTGGCTGCATCAATGACATCGGAAACAACCGCCGATGCCGTGGGCAGAGACCCTGCTCCCGGGCCGTAGAACATCGCCTCGCCAATGGCATTGCCACGCACGAAGATTGCATTGAACACGCCCCGGACCGATGCCAGGGGATGCTCCTTCGGCAGGAATACGGGATGGACCCGCACGTCAACGCCCTTCTCCCCGGCATCCTTGCCAACCGCCAGAAGTTTCACCACATAGCCGAGCTCGTTCGCATACTCGATATCCATCGGCGTAATCTTCGTGATGCCCTCCACGGAGACATCCTCCAGCTGAATCCGCGTATTAAATGCCAGGGATGCCAGGATAGCCGCCTTGCGGGCAGCATCCAGGCCGTCCACATCCGCAGAGGGGTTTGCCTCGGCATAGCCCTTTTCCTGCGCTTCCTTCAGCACACTTTCATAGTCCGCCCCACATTCCGCCATCTTCGTGAGCATGTAGTTCGTCGTCCCGTTCACGATGCCCATGACCTCTGTGAGCTTGTTTGCCGTCAGGCACTGCTTCAAGGGAGTGATGATGGGGATTCCCCCGCCCACGCTGGCCTCAAAGAGAAAATCCACATCCTGTTTCTCTGCCATCTCAAACATATCCTTGCCAAACTGCGCAACCACATCCTTGTTGGCCGTGACCACGCTTTTTCCTGCCTCCATGGCTCTCAGCATGTACTCCCGGGCAGGGTGGATTCCCCCCATGACCTCAACGATGATGGAGATTTCCTCGTCACCAATGATTTCCTCAATATTATCCGTGACTGCGATGCCCTCCAATTGGGGACGTTTCTTCCCCAGATCGCGGACCAATACTTTCTTCAGTTCAAGCGGTGCGCCAATCCTTTCTTCAATCTCACGCGCATTTTCCTGCAGGACCCTGATGACGCCTGTTCCCACCGTGCCGGAGCCCAACAGCCCAAACTTGATCGGGTTCTTCATTTCGACACAGCCTCCCTCATGCCTGCCCCAGCACTTCCAGGCGCTTGACGCCATTCACCAGCCGCAATTTGTCAAGAAGCGCCTCCAAATCCACCGAAAGATTCAATGTCTCGATGGAAATCGTTGCATTGGCAACACCTTGCAGGGGAATCCCCTGGTTGATGGTGAGGACGCTTCCGGAATGGGCGGAAATCGTGTTGAGCACACTGGAAAGGACCCCCTTCTTGTGCTCCAGCAGGAAGGTCAATGTAATGATCTTGTTCTGGCTGGCCTCATAAAAGGGGAACACGTAGTCCTTGTACTTATAATAGGCACTGCGGCTGAGATTCATGCGCTCCACTGCCTCATTGATCGTGCGCGCATCGCCCCGCTTCAACATCTCCTTGACGCGAATCGTCTTCTTTATTGCCTCCGGCAAAATGTCTTCCTTTACAAGAAAAAAGCCGCTTCTCTCTTTGTTCATCTGGGTGATTCCTCCATATTCACAGGCATGTATTCTCGCTAAGCTTTCCTATTATACCATATCCGCCTGGCTGTGTATACTGTAGTTCAACAATCGTCCTATGGAAGTTTTCGGCAAAACTGTCACTTTTTGAAGAGTGTCCCAAAAATCCCCCGTGCCAGACTCGCCCCAAGATTTCCTCCCAAGGTCTTTCCAAAGGTGCCGCCCACGGATTTTCCCACACTGTTTCCCAGTGCCCTGCCCACCGTACCAAGGATGCTGTTGCCTACGGATTGCATGACCTTCTGCTTCTCCCGTTCCTCTGCCAGTGCCTTTTTCTCTGCCTCCCTGGCAAGACGTTCTTCCTCCCTCGCCTGTGCCTTTGCCTGCCGTTCCTCTTCTTTTGCGCGCTCCTTCGCCTGACGCTCCTCTTCCTTCGCCTGGGCGGCTTCTGCCGCAGCCTTCTCCTTTGCCGCAGCTTCTTCCTCCCCCTGCCTCATCAGGAACTCGTAGGCAGAGTCCGGATCATAGCTTTCCGCATACCTGCTGTAGAAAAGGCTCCCCTTGATCGCAGTTTCCCTCTGGCTGTCCGAGGCGGCGCCCATGCTGCATTGCGGTGGAAGGATGGAAGCCTTCTGGGCAATCCCTGGAACGCCGTCCTCTCCCAGGAATGACACCAGAGCCTTTCCTGTGCCCAAAGAAGTGATCACTTCCGCAGCATTGAATTCAGGATTCTCGCGGAAGGAGGCCGCCGCTGCCTTGATTGCCTTCTGCTCTGCCGGCGTGTATGCCCGCAGGCCATGCTGTATCTTGTTGCCCAGCTGTGCCAGCACCCCGTCCGGAATATCCCTTGGATTCTGCGTGCAGAAATAGATTCCAACCCCCTTGGAGCGGATCAGTTTCACCACCTGCTCAATCTTGTCCATGAGGGCACGGGAAGCGCCATCGAACAGAAGATGGGCCTCATCGAAAAAGAACACCATCTTCGGCTTCCCCATATCCCCCACTTCCGGCAAGGTCTCAAACAACTCGCTCAAGAGCCAGAGCATGAAGGTGGAATAGAGTTTCCCGTTGTTTATGAGGCTCTCACTGGCAAGCACATTGATCATGCCGCGCCCCATATCCTGCGCCAGCCAGTCATTGATATTGACCGCAGGCTCCCCAAAGAACACATCCCCGCCCGCCAATTCCATCGCCACGATGGCACGGGTGATCGCACTGAGGGATGCAGGACTCATTTTCCCATAGTCGCCCTCAAACTCCGAGCGATGCTCCTGCACATAGCCCACACAAGCCTTGAGGTCCTTCGTGTCAATCAAGAGAAGGTGATTGTCGTCTGCAATCTTGAAGATGATGTTGAGCAGCGCTCCCTGCAGGTCATTCAGTTCCAGAACCCGCGCCAGGAGCACAGGCCCCATCTCGGAAATCGTCGTGCGCAGGGGAATCCCCTTCTGCCCGAAAATATCCCAAAAGGTCACCGGATATCCCTTGTAGGAAAACCCGGCCTCTGCCAGATGGAACTTCTCGATGCGCTTCTGCATGTCCGGGGAATCCGTGCCCGGACACATCATACCGGAGATGTCCCCCTTCACATCCGCCAGGAACACCGGCACGCCCATATCACTGAAAGACTCTGCCATGACCTTCAATGTGATGGTCTTTCCCGTTCCCGTGGCACCGGCCACCAATCCATGACGATTTGCCATCCCCGGCAGGAGAAAGACATTCTCCCCCTTGTCATTGCTTGCCAGCCAGAGCTTTCCATCCTTCAACATACAACAGTCCCCCTCTGCCATTTTCTACTATCTTCTTATGTAATATTCTTCATGTGTTCCGCTCTTTCCTCTCCCGATCCAACGAAAAAAAAGGAACAGGCTTCCCCGTTCCTCATTTCTCTTTTTATTTCTCTTTCAATGTCGCATAGAACTTCTCCACCAGCTTCACGGGCTTGTAGGACTCCTTCGCCTTGCGGAGCCCTTCGAGCCCCATATCCTCTTCGCGGTTGATGTAGGTCATATGGCTCCATTCGTGCTCCACGAAACCCTGATTGATGGCAGGATATGCCCCTCGCACCTCCGGGTCTGCCTTCTCCACATGAATGACCGCCGTGTCCGCGTTGAGCTGCTCCCCAAAGGTGAATGCAACGATGCGCCCATCCAGGCGAATCGCGCCGCCCTTGATATCAAAATCCCGGAAATTGTTCAGCACCTCTATGATGGCCTCGCGCTCATAGCCAATGAAGGGATCGTCCGGATCATCCTGAAGACGCTGCTTGTACCAGCCGTTGAGCTCCAATTTGCAGAGGGTGATGATCTCTTCCGTAATGGGAAGATACTCCGCCTGCGGGTACATCTTGCGAAAGGCGTTCAAATGGTTCTTCTTGGAATGGTACTTCCGTCCCGCCAGCTTGATCAGGCTCTCGCTGCTGTAAAGATAGTCAAAATTATCACGATCCGGCTGGATGTCAAACTCCGCCTCCCCATAGGACCGCAAGACCTCGGCAAAGGACTGCTCAATGCCGGAAAAATAAAGGGGGCGTCCCGCCTCCTTGAAATAAGCGATGAATTTCGTCACCGCCTCCGTCATCTTCTCCGCTGCCCCGATGGGCTGGAGCGCCATGAGCCTCCCATCCCACTCGCTGGTCATATAGAGCACTTCATCCTCCACTGCCAGCTTAATCTTATAAGGCTTGCGCCACATGTAGAGGTTCGTGAAGTTGAAATGCGAATTCTCATAATAGCCGCTGCGATAGAAGCCGTCCAGCAACGGCTTGTCCTCTTTTGTCAAATCCCTGAAGTCTATGGTAATCAGCCCATTTCCATTATCCACTCTATGATTATCTTGTGAATCTCACCGTCAAATATTATCAATTTTACTATATTCTTCGATAATTAACAAGCAATTTTTATTCGGTAAAAAGACAAATCCCACTTCCATCGCTGCTATTGACATCAATCTTCTATTTGCTACAATAAATTTAAGAAAATTCGCATGTGGAGGCATCGAAGATGAAACAGCATCATGTCATGCCCATAGGGGTAGATGATTTCAAGCGGATACGGGAAGAATATTACTATGTGGACAAAACAGGCTTCATCAGGACCCTCATAGACGGACACAGCCAACTATGACACTGCCAACCGTGAGAATTTCTACCATGGTTTCGTCTTGGGGCTGCTGTCCCTCCTGATTCCGGACTACACAGTACGCTCAAACCGGGAAAGCGGCTACGGGAGATTTGACATCGCCATTTTCCCCCATAAGGGACATACAAACGGCGTCATCATGGAATTCAAGGTGGCAGAAAGTGAAGCAGAACTTCCCGCCAAAGCCAGGGAAGCCCTGTCACAAATCGAAAACATGGACGATCTGGCCGAATTCCGCACACAGCACATCACTGATGTGTGGCAGTACGGTATTGCCTTTTATGGCAAGAAATGCTGGATTGAGTCAAAATTGAATTAACAAGCATCGTAGCCGATGTTCCTAAGGCCACGGACAAAGCCCTCCCAGTCCGTGGCCGATTTGTTTTCACGCATCTTCGTGAAGGCACAGGGAATATTTTGCTGTTGAATTCCTCGTAAAAAATTACTATAATTAAATCACAAAGTATAAAGGAGTGATTATGATGCCTGTTATCAAGCCTATTTCTGATCTACGCAGCTACAATACGGTCCTGAATGACGTGGAATTCGGTACCCCCGTCTTTCTTACCAAGAATGGCCGGGGCAGGTATGTACTCATGGATATTGATGAGTACGAGAAGAATCAGGCCAGCCTGGCACTTCTCTCTGCGTTGGCTGAGGGAGAAATCTCTGCCAAAGTTCAAGGATGCCTGTCAATCGATGAAGCCGAAAGGCGATTGGGGCTGAAATGAAGGTGGATATATCACCACGCGCCTATGAGGATCTTGAATCCATTAAGAAGTACATAGAAGAAAAGCTCCAGAATCCTTCGACTGCAAAAACTATTCTGATTGACATCATGGACAGCATCAAATCGCTGGACAAACTTCCTGACAGAGGCACCCCGCTGAACACCTTGCTCTCTATAAAGAGTGATTATCGTTTCATCCAATCTCATAACTATGCCATATTCTATAGGACTGAAGAAACAAGAGTCTTCATCGTACGCATACTATATAAGCATAGAAATTTCATGAAAGTATTCTTCGCTGATGAAACCATCCTTGACCTCAATGATGAAAATATCAATCATCCGCCAATCCATGGACTACTGCCATAAAAGCGACATCCTGTCCGAATTGACCTCTGGAAAATAAACGTCCCCCAATGACAAGGCATTACCTTATGCCCCATAGGAAATCTCTTCCGCAAAGTGCCGCCCAATCCTCGCCAGGAACCGCAACACATCCGCCTTCAGCTCCTCCGGGAAAGCCGTCAGGGACGGACCCGTCTCAAAGTTCAGCACACCTTCATAGCCGATATTCCTCAGGCCACGGACAAAGCCATCCCAGTCCGTGGCCGATTTGTTCTCCCGCGTCTTCGTGAAGGCAAAGGGAATCTGATGCAGATCCCTCCAGCCGTCATTGTCATGGATATGAAGCACCTTGAGACGCTTCCCCAGGGTGGTCAAAAACTCCTCAAAATCCAGATGGATCAGATTCCCATGCCCCGTATCGAAGCAGAACCCAAGCACCTCCGCGCCATGGCGCTCGTTCATGGCATCGATGCGCTTCGCTGCCTTCACCGCATCGCAGCAGGGTCCCTCCACCAGCCTGTCCCCCACGCTGTCATAGAGATTCTCGATGCACATGGTGATGCCCAGCTCCTTGGCCAGAGGTGCCAGCTCCTCCAGGAATTCCTCCGTAGCCTCCCACTCCTTCTCCTCGGAGCCTGCATAGTAGGCCAGCTTGAACCCGTGGATGACGATGTACCGGCATCCCAGGAACCTGCACACATGAAGGCTCTTGGGTGCCACATTCCTTCGCAGGTACTCGTTCAGCTGCCGGC
>JAFSWY010000138.1 GCA_017444295.1 Selenomonadaceae bacterium
AGTCGTCCAGATTGGCACAGATTGCGTGTATCTCCCAAGGAGACAAACCGCAGTCATAGTGGTGCTATGTCGAGGATTTGTCGACACAGGGAGGACACGCAAGATGTGTCAAGATGGGCGGCTGAATGAATCAGTGTTTCCTTAAGGAACACAGGAAATGAGGTGGCATATTGGAAATCACGTATTTGCTCAATAGCGGGTTCCTCGTGAAAGCAGGACGGGTCCTGCTGGTCTTTGATGATTTTGAGGATCCCGTCCATGCGGTAGAGGATGCCCTGGCAGAGGGCGGATTTGACCGACTCTACATCTTTGTCTCCCATGCCCACTTCGACCATTTCGACACGCATATCCTGGACTATGCGGATGCAGCGGCACGCTATGTATTCAGCAATGATGTGCGGCACACGAAGCGGGGGAAGCTCTTCCCTGGGGAGAAGACCGTGTACATGAAAACCTATTCCGACTGGGAGGACGGGGCCATCCATGTGAAGTCCTTCGATTCCACGGATACGGGAACCTGTTTTCTGGTGGACACGGGGGAGGCGAAGGTCTTCCATGCGGGAGACTTCAACTGGTGGCACTGGACGGGGGAGACGGAGGAAAACCGTCTGCTGGCCCGGAATGCCTTCCAGAAGCAGATGAAAAAGCTGGAAGGCATGGAGGCAGACGTGGCCTTCTTCCCAGTGGATGGCAGGATGGGAGATGCCTGGGACATGGGGGCGAAGGAGTTCTGCGCCCGCACGAAGGTTCAGGCACTTGTGACGATGCACAATGTGGGCTTTCCCGCATGGAGGCCGCCGACGGACTTCTTCGCGCCGGGCAAGGAGATCCCTTATTGGACCCCGGGTACGCCAGGCGAGAAGCGGTTGCTGGATGAGGGAGGATTCAGGGAATGAAAAGAATCATGTGTTTGCTCAGTGTCATGCTGGCCGCGGTCTTCCTGACCGGGGGATGCCTGGCATTTGGAAATGAGATGGGAAAAGGAGAGAGCAGGATGGGGAATCGCATTGCAGTATTTGAGACGAACATGGGAACCTTTGAGATTGAGCTGTTTGAGGACAAGGCTCCCATCACGACGAAGAATTTCATCGACCTGGTGGAAAAGGGCTTCTATGACGGTCTGATTTTCCATCGCGTCATCGACGGCTTCATGATCCAGGGCGGCGACCCGGAGGGAACCGGCAGGGGCGGCCCCGGCTACATGATCCCGGATGAGTTCCACAAGGATCTCAAGCACAGCTCGAAGGGCATCCTTTCCATGGCGAATGCCGGTCCCAATACGGGCGGATCCCAGTTCTTCATCACTTTGGATGCCACGCCCTGGCTGGATGGCCATCATTCCGTGTTCGGAAAGGTCGTGAAGGGCATGGACGTGGTGGAGAAGATCGGCAAGGTGGACACGGATTTCCAGGACTGCCCTCTCAAGAAGGTCGTCATCGAGAAGATCACCCTCAAGAATGCGGAATAACCGATGCCTGCTGCCTACACATACATCCTGAAATGCGCGGACGGAACGCTCTATACGGGCTGGACCACGGATCTCGCCAAGCGGGTGAAAGCCCACAACGAAGGCCGGGGCGCCAAGTACACCCGCGGACGCGTTCCCGTCCGTCTTTGCTATTTCGAGGAATTTGATGACAAGACAGCCGCCCGCAGCAGGGAATGGCATATCAAGCAGCTTTCCCGCAGGGAGAAGCTGGCGTTGATTGACAAAGCGGGAAAAGATACGTATAATTGATTTGTCTGCGTAGGGGCACCTTCTGTGCCTCTATCGCTATATTTGCATTGGGTTTGCATCATATTGTATAGAAAAAGGGGCGCTGGAACATGGCAGAGAAACGTGTAATGCTGACGGAGGACGGCTATAATAAACTGGTCGAGAAGCTGAACTATTTGAAGAGCGTGCGGCGCATCGAGGTGGCGGAACGCCTCAAGGCAGCCATTGCCCTCGGTGACCTCAGCGAGAACTCCGAGTACGATGACGCGAAGAATGAGCAGGCCTTCCTGGAAGGCGAGATCATGGATCTGGAGGCGAAGATCCGGAATTCCGACATCATCAAGAGCGGTGATGGGGATGTTGTCCAGATGGGCAGCAAGGTCACGGTGAAGGATCTGGAATTCGATGAGGAAGAGACTTACATGCTTGTGGGCTCCACAGAGGCGGATCCCGATGAGTACAAGATTTCCAATGAGTCGCCCCTGGGGGTTGCGATCCTTGGGCAGAAGGTGGGCAGCGTTGTGGAGGTGCATGCACCCGCCGGCATTATCAAGTACCAGATCATGAAGATCGGGGCATAAAACGGTTTTGAGAATAGGAGATATGAGTTCATGGCAGACAAGAAGCAGGTGGTGGAGCAGACGGCTCCCGTGGAGGATCTCAGCGAGATGATGAAGGTTCGCCGCGACAAGCTGGAGACCTATCGCAACATGGGGATTGCACCCTTTGGGCATCGTTATGATGTGACCTATCATGCACAGGATGTGCGGGATGAGTTCTCCGGCGTGGAGGATGAGGAGGAGCATGGCAATGTGCGTCTGGCAGGGCGCCTCATGGCCATCCGCGGGCATGGCAAGGCCAGCTTTGCCACATTGAATGACCGGAGCGGATCCATTCAGGTGTATTTCAAACTGGATGTGCTGGGCGAAGAGAAATATGCACAGTTCAAGCTGCTGGACATCGGGGACATCATCGGCATCCAGGGCTGTGTGTTCAAGACGCGCCGTGGGGAGCTCACCGTGAAAATCCAGGATTTTGAGCTTCTGTCCAAGTCCCTGCGTCCGTTGCCGGAAAAGTTCCATGGGCTCAAGGATGTGGAGATCCGCTATCGCCAGCGCTATCTGGACCTCATCGTGAATCCCGAGGTTCGCAAGACCTTTGAGGCGCGGAACAAGACAATAAAGGCCATCCGCCGCTATCTGGATGCCCATGATTTCATGGAGGTGGCGACGCCGGTGCTGTCTACCATTGCGGGGGGCGCGGCGGCCCGGCCCTTCGTCACCCACCACAATGCGCTGGATGTGGATCTCTACCTGCGCATAGCCACGGAGCTCAACCTCAAGCGCCTTGTGGTAGGCGGCTTTGAGCGCGTCTATGAGATGGGGCGTGTCTTCCGCAATGAGGGCATGGATGTGCGTCATAACCCGGAGTTCACCTCCGTGGAGATTTATCAGGCCTATGGTGACTATACGGATCTCATGGATCTCACGGAAGAGCTTGTGCGGGATGCGGCGCAGCAGGTCCTGGGAACCACGGTCATCAACTACCAGGGCACGGAAATAGACCTGGGCAAGGCGAAGCGCATCAGCATGAACGATGCGGTAAAGGAGGCCACGGGCAAGGACTTCCTCTCCTGCAAGACCGTGGAGGAGGCTCGTGCCATGGCGGATGAGCTGAAGATTCCCTATGAGCAGCGTCATGGAATCGGCGGAATCCTCAACGCGGCCTTCGAGGCGAAGGTGGAGGAGACCCTCATCCAACCGGTGTTCATCACAGGGCATCCCACGGAGATCTCTCCTTTGGCGAAAAGGAATCCCGAGGATCCGCGCATCACAGACCGTTTTGAGTTCTTCGTCTACGGAAGGGAGCTTGCCAATGGTTTCACGGAGCTCAACGATCCTATCGACCAGGAAGGGCGTTTCCTGGAGCAGTTGGAGCAGCGTGAGGCCGGTGATGAGGAAGCCCATGTCATGGACAAGGATTTCATCACGGCCCTGGAGTATGGGCTGCCTCCCACGGGCGGGCTTGGCATCGGCGTTGACCGCCTCATCATGTTCCTGACAGACAGCCCCTCCATCCGGGATGTGCTGCTCTTCCCAACCATGAAGCCCATTGAAAATCAATAATTGAACTTTGCAAGTGCTGAAAAGTTGGCCAAGGAGATCCTGCACACGGCAGTAATCGCGGATGTTGCGCGACCAGCGATCCAGGCATTTCTGCAGAATCACGTCCACCCTCCCGGCGCGAACATCATCCAGCAGATGCAGGAGCTGGTGGCGGCGCGAGATGGCCTTCTATGCTTCCTTGGAGAATTGCAGCTTATAGATTATGGGAAAGGCATCGCCATTGGCGGTGTCTTTTCTTTTAGGCTTGAAGGGGGGCCGGGCGTTATGTCAAAGATACATTGTAACTGCCGCAAGTGCGAATTCAATCACAACATGGAATGTACGGCGGCAACGGTGTATTGCGCCAATACGAATTGCAAGACCTACAGCCGTATTCTCACAAGGTCGGTCATGCAGCCGGAGCATTGCTCTCTGCCGTAAATCGGGCGGCAAGTACAAATCAGACCACGGGCGGCTCTTGAAATAAAAAACTTCTTGATTTATGGTATCGTATATGGTACTATAATAACAGGAGGTGAGGAATTGAGCAAGTGGGAAAAACTTTTGGAGAAGATCAGGAACAATCCCAAGACAGTCACCTTCGAGGAAGTAGACAAGGTGATGAAGCGGTTAGGATACGATGGCAAGTTTCCCCGCGGCGGCTCAAGCCATTGCATCTACCGAAAGCCGGGCCATACACCTGTCACAGTTCCAAGATACGAGCCATACGTCAAAGAGGAATATGTGAAACAGGTCATCGAGGCCATGGATGAGGAATAAGCAGAAGGTGGCAGAAAACCGCCACCGAACACAAAGATAAAGGGGGCGCACTTATGGCAGAAAAAAAGACGGTAGAGTATTACATGGCTCTGCCCTATCAGGAGGTCATTGTGGCAGCCAAGGAGGGCGGCTATGTAGGCTATATCCCCGAATTGAAGGGATGCATCACGCAATCGGAAACCAGGGCGGGCATACTGGAGATGCTGGAAGATGCCAAGGCTTGCTGGTTAGAGGCGGCTTTGGAGGATGGTATCGAAATCCCGGAGCCGCAGGACGAAAGCGAGTACAGCGGCAAGTTTAATCTCCGCATCCCCAAAAGCCTGCACAGGACATTGGCTTTGACGGCGAAGCGGGAGGGTGTGAGCCTGAATCAAATGGCAATGTGTGCCATTGCCAGCGGCTTGAACGTGCCAATCAAAGCCGCAACGAACGGATAACCGAATAGGCAGACGAAGAGGCATTCAAAAACGAGTGAATGCCTTTTCTTGTGCCTGTTTTGCGATGAGGTGAGTATGTTGGAACTTGATAAAATTTACATCCACCTTTCGGGGGATTTCACCTATGTCGAGCCGACAGAAAAATCGAGAGAGCGGCGATACTCATTGAGAATCTATGTGAGGACTATGATATTCCGACAGATCGGGATTTCAGGGGAGGAACGGATTTGGAAGTTCCTGAAGGATAAAGGTCTGAACGATTTTGCCGTCGCCGGGGTCATGGGCAATCTCTACGCCGAGAGCGGACTTTCTCCCATCAACCTTGAAAAACTACTACGAATCCAAACTTGGCATGACCGATGAAGAATATACTGCCGCTGTGGACAACGGGAGCTATAACAACTTCATCCACGACAGCGCAGGCTATGGCTTTGCCCAATGGTTCAGGTAAAAGTACATTCACACAGTATTTCGAAAAAATTGGCGAGTATACAACTGCTGATGATGTTGTCGCTGTAACTGGGATGGACAATGCGGAGGCAGCTCGTTGGGTAGATGAAAAACGCTATGAAGCTATCGACAACCAAAAAGATTTTACCTTATTTCTATCTTTTCCTATGAGTTATGGAGCGAAATATTAGCTCTTATGCGATAATTTTCCAAAAACACGCATTGGTTCCAATGAGATTGCCCATAGCACCGACTATGAGAACTGTGTTGCGAAAGGAGAGGGAAATTCTCTTTTTCGGCAGAAGAAAATACGGTGAGGTGGATTTTCTTGCAGGAATTGCCAAAAGCATGGAGAATCATAATAAAATGTATTGATAAACGTAGACTGGATTGGAGGAATGGAAAGTGAAGGAATTGATCTGCAAACCCATAGGTTATATAGAGTCTCCCTATAAAGTCCGGGAAAACACACCGAAAAGCGGGGATGAGTATCC
>JAFSWY010000139.1 GCA_017444295.1 Selenomonadaceae bacterium
GCATCGAGAAATGCCGCAAGACGGGCGGAGAGCGGGATGATCCTGTTGGAGAAAAACTCCGGCTGCTTTGCCGGTTCCTCCTCGGGAGTTTCCGGGCAGGCTCCTTCCCGCATGCCAATCGCAAGGAGGGAACTGTTGAGCATGCCGCCTTTTCCCCGATAGCGGTAGATTTCCCCCGGCCCATAGCTGGCAATCAGCTGCGGGCAGACCCTGCGGTAGGGGGCAAGCTCCAGATGTGCATCCTCCTTGAGGAACATGGTGCGGTTGGGACAGATGACCAGGAAAATTCCGTCCGGATGAAATTCCTGCATTTTCTTGCTGGCATTCTCGCTTTCCAGCAGGAGTTCCTGGGGGTTTGCATAGGCAAGGCGGAAATGTTCCCCCTCGTGGATGTCCGCGCTGAAATAGAGCCTTCCGTCTTCGTCAAAGATGGGGGGCGTCCTGGCTATGAGGATGCCGTCCCTTCTCATGACCATCGGGAAATCGCAGACGTTCATGAGGAAACAGGCACTTAAAGGAACATTCAGGTATTTCTGGAAAATCTTGACAGCAGGAATGCCGTCAATGGAAGAAACACATGTGGTGTTTGGAGCCTCGGTTATGACCATTTCCTTCCCAAGGGGCTTCCAGCCCAGCAGGTAATCCAACTGCACATGCAGGTCCTCTCCGGAGAACACGGCCATGACGATGCCGGACATGTGGAACCCATCACCAAGGATATAGTTTTCCAGATCTGTCCTTTTCTTGAAGAGGAGGCCGATCTGTTCCTGGGAAAAGAATTTCTCGGTGTTTTCCAGAAGAGCCGGGTCCCGGTTCATGCCCGCAAGGGAGCCGTAGAAGGGAATCTCCTCGTGCCCCCTGGAGAGTTCCATGATGAAGGGGGAGAGGTCGGTGTTCATCGCCACGCAGAACATTTCCACGGCCTTGGCATCCTTTATTTGGGCTATCCTTTGGCCGAATTCGCGCCCCGCTTCTCCATAATCCTCCAAAGGGTCTTCATGATACAGGATCGTGACGGATGCCTGTTCGAAATAGCAGATGCTCATGAGGACGCTTTTTTCACGGGTTTCCTGGAAGATCACCGTCTGGGTCATGCCCGCGACCGCAGCCTTGGGAAGTCTTTCACGGACCAGCTTGTCGATTTCCTCCCCTTCCTTCAAGGGAACCTGCGCCATGAGCATCTTGATATAGACTCCCCGCGCCCTCTGATAGGCGCCGGAATTCCGGACATTTTCCAGGATGATGTCAAGTTTCTGCAGGATTCCGGTACCATCCTTTTCCAGTGCCACGGAAATCTTGTAGGTTTCCTGAATCATGGGCTACGCTCCTTTGGTGTTTCACGTGCAAGCTACTGTATCATCTTGTCATGCAGCTCTTTGAACTTCTTCTTTTCAAAAAAATCATCCACGGCTGCCACCAGTTTGTCCCGGGGCATGGATTTCAGGAAATAGCCGTCAGGCTTCAATGCAACGACATTCATGACGCTTTCCCGGTCACCCTTGCCTGTGAGGAAGATGACGGGGATGTTGTCCACCTTCGTCTCGCTTCGGATCATTTCCAGCACCTGAGGCCCGCTGGTCACGGGCATTTCATAGTCCAGCAGGATGAGATCCGGCTTGTTGTCGGCGATGTACATGAGAGCCTGCACCCCGGAGGTCACGATGGTCACGCGGTACTTGGTGGAGAGCCAGTCCTTCATCATCTTCAGGAAGGTTCCATCGTCGTCCACCAGCAGGATGTTCTTGCGCCGCGCCAGATCGGTGTTTGCCTGGAGCAGCCAGTCCAGCTGTTCCACCAGCTTCTTGATGTCAAAGGGGCGCTCGAAAGTCGCTGCCACCAGGGCAGCGGGGACATATTCCTGTACGACAGAGATTTCCGGGACGGTGCCGATGAGCACCAGCATCTTGTCCTCCTCTGTGCAGATGTCCTTGAGATAGACCAGGAAGGTCGATGTCTCGATATCGTCCACAAAAGGCCCCAGAAGGAACAGCAAAAGGTCTGATTCCCGCTGGTGCTCATTCATCGAGTCGAGTTCCGGCTCGACGTGGGTCACCTCGTAGCGGGCATCCTGGAGATTCTTCTCGATGGTGTTCGCCATGAAGGATTTTCCCTTGGTGATAAACAGCACGTTCTTTTTCATGTAGATTTCTCCTTGTGTCCTGTCAAACTATCCCGATGATATGAATTGTTTTCCCCTTGCGGGTATAGTTTCGTCAAATGCAGGCAAAATCCTGCATTTATGTTTCCTTCAGATATTCATTGACCTGGATCCAATCCAGTTTGTCGGTGGCTTCCTTGATCTTCCTGCACTGTTCGGCATCCTTTTCCGGCAGGCGGTATTCCTTCAGGGATTGGAGGACGAACATCAGGGAGTCGTAATCGAAGGATGCGGCAAATTCCTTCATGGATGCATAGGCCTCGGCGAGTTCTTCTTCCCCGATCATGGGCTTGCTGGCATCCTCCTCCGGGTCGTTGCTTTCCATCAGGTACCTGAGCTTCTCCTTATAGGAAAGATAGAGCTCCATCAAGGGCCGGTGGCCCTGACGGATTTCACTGATATTTCCTGCATTCCCGGCATCCTCCAGTCGTTTGGCACGTGAGGAAAGCTCCGAGGCGCCCACGATCTTTGCCGTGGACTTCAGGGCATGGACCTTTGTGGTGTAGTTCTTCCAGTCCTCCGCCTGGAAATATCCTTCGATTTCCTCGGAGGTGGAGGCAATGGCGTTGGCAAAGACCCGCAGGATGTCCAGATAGGCGTCGCTGCTCCCGCAGTGCATAACGCCGGAATGGGTATCCAATTCGCTTGCCTGTTCCAGCCAGTCGGGCAGGCAGGTGCCATGTTCCGGCTCATCCTCCATGGGCACTGCTCTGCTTGTCAGGATCTTTTCCGGAGGCAGGTATTTCATGATGAGATTTTCCAGAAGGGAAGAATTGACGGGTTTGGTGAGATAGTCGTCGAAGCCCGCGGCGATATAGGTTTCCCTGGCTCCGCTGATGGCATTTGCCGTCAGGGAGATCACCGGGGTATCCAGGTTTGGGTTGCCGGCCATCTTCTTGATTGCCTGCAAGGTTTCAATGCCGTCCATCTCCGGCATCATGTGGTCGAGGAAGATGATGTCGTATTTCTTCAGGTTCAGCATGTCCAGGCATTCCCGGCCGCTCAGGGCCGTATCCACCTGGATCCTGGTCTGTTTCAGGAGTCCCTTGACCACGGTCAGGTTCATTTCGGTGTCATCCACGAACAGGATGGAAGCATCCGGTGCGGTGAAGGCCTCCTCGTAGGTTTGGTCCTGCTGGAGGGAGCGCTTGTAGGTTTCCTCGAAATCGCCGATGGGATCGGGGTCTACCACGCGCTGCAGGATCTGGAAACTGAAATTCGATCCCGCCCCGTAGACGCTGTTCACTTTCAGGTCGGATCCCATCATGTTCAGGAGATGTCTGGATATGTTCATGCCGAGGCCGGTTCCCTCAATGGTCCGGTTGCGTTTCTCCTCAATGCGCTCAAAGGCATTGAAGAGCCGATGGAGGTCTTCCTGTTTGATGCCGATGCCTGTATCGCTGACGCTGATGCAGAGGAAAACGTTGCCCGTGTCTACGGGGACGTAGTTGACATTGAGGACGATGTATCCTTTTTTTGTGTACTTGACTGCATTCGTCAGGAGATTCATGATGACCTGCCGTATCCGGATCTCATCGCCAAACAGGACGCTGGGGATATTTCTGTTTGTTTCCACGTGGAACTCAAGATCCTTGTCCATGGCCCGTTTCTGGATCATGTTCACGAGATCGTTCAGCAGGGAATTGAGATGGTATTCCACCGGGATGATTTCCATCTTGCCTGCCTCGATCTTGGAGAGGTCCAGGACATCGTTGATGATGCCCAGCAGGCTCTTTGCCGCCTGGTTCGCATTGCGGGCATATTCCAGTGTGGCGGGTTCCTTCGATTCCCGCAGGATCATCTCGTCCATGCCCATGATGGTGTTGATGGGCGTCCGGATTTCGTGGGACATATTGGCGAGGAAATTGGTTTTCGCCTGATTCGCGGAGTCGGCGATTGCCTTTTCATGCGCAAGATAGTTTGCCTGCCGCGTTCTCATGTTGAAGCATACGGAGAGGAAGATCAGCGCCAGGATGATGAAATAGATCAATTTCATCATGGTATAGATATAGTCGATCCCGACAACCACATCATCCCATTCCACATAGCCGGACAATACCAGATTGTACTTTTCGGATATCCAGGTGCGGTGAAAGAAAAAGGCATCCACCTCATTTTCGGCGTAAAGGGTCTGGGTCAGATTGGCGTCCTTCGGGACAGCTTCCAGATCCAGCCATGAGTGGTTGAAGGTGCTGATCCTGGTGGTATCGCGTCCCAGATAGCCGGGCAGCGGATAATCGTGGGTGGCGACTTCCGGATATCGGCCATCGGACAGCAGGATCCAATTGGTTTCTGAGGTTCCGAGGCTCAACGTGCCCCTGCCGTTGTAGCTGATGGTATGGTAGAAGAGCTTTACGGCCTCGTCGTTGAATAGCTCATAAAAGATGCATGGCTCCCCGTCCAGATTGAGGGGAACGGCAAACAGAAGCCCGATGCCGCGCAGATAATCGATGGTCTGCGCTCCGTCAAAAGCTTCCTGGACGGAGGGGAGCGCCCTTTCCGGCAGAGGCGGGCCGGTGATTGCGGAATTGTCCCGCCGAAGGATTCCCCTGACCCTGCCTTCCTTCGTGCCGAAGGTGGCAATGTCCATCACGGAATCCAGGGAAACCTCATGCTGCTGCAGGAGATCCGCCCGTGTCTGAAGCTCGTCCAGCTTGTGCTGGAAGCGCTCCCCCAAGGTGTAGGCGGTGCTTTGGCTCTGCTGTGCGACGGATTCCTTCAGGGATTCGATCAGCAGGTGGTCGATTTTGTTGTAGACGATATTTCCGCATATGGTCAGGATGGCAGCGAAAAAGGCAAATTCGATGATTGCCCGGACCAAGAACTGCTTCAAGTGCTGCTTCATTATGGCTCTCCTATGCATTCCATTTCGCAAGCATAGCTGCAATGAGAGGATTCCGGAAGACCTGCCCATCTGTCGTGGATACGCTGCTTCACTATCTCACCGTGCTCTTTCTCTGCATCGACCAGAAGCACGAAGAACTGGGTCGTGTTGTTCTGCATGATGCAGTCACTGTGCCTGAGGCTGTGCTGCAGCATGTCCCGGAATTGCTCTGCGGTTTCCTGTGACACGCCCTCCTGCAGGGTGAGCTGAAGGAACTGCGTGCGTTTCAGGACAGCCATATCCTGGCGGGAAAGGAAGCGGTAAACGGCCCGGAATCTATTGAAGTCCAACAGGAGAGCTCCTTTTTCGATATTTCTTTCCCCCAGGATCTGCCGCACGTGGGACATACCTTTCCCACGTGCGGCAGCAGAGCCGGTGGGATGCGTTGCCCCGTGGAAGACAACCCCATGCTTTCCTGCGCTCTTTGCCTTATAGAGAGCCTGGTCCGCTTTCTTGTAGAGCTCCGCAAAATCTGTACCTTCTGCCGGAACGAAAACAACGCCGACGGAAGCGCCGAGGGGAATGTTCATGTCCTCGCCCATGTATTCCTTTGCGGAGCGCATCAGTTCCTCATTGAGGTATTGCGTTTTTTCCCGAATGATGCTTTCGTCTTTTACGTGTTGGAGATATGCAATGAATTCGTCGCCGCCAAGTCTTCCCGCCAGATCTGTGGAGCGTATCATGCCCTTGATGAGTTCCGAAAGGCGGATGAGGATGCGGTCTCCCGTGTCATGCCCATAGAGGTCGTTGACGAGCTTGAAGCTGTCCAGATCGAGCATGAGAAGTGCGCCCGGCACCCGTCTGCAGAGCTTGGCGATTTCCCGCTGGGCGGTCTCCTTGTTCAGGAGCTGGGTCATGCCGTCGATGGAGGCGGCTTCCTTGAGGCCGTGGATCCTTTCCACGTTCTGCATGATGTTGCCGATGCGACGGAGCAGTACATCGGCATTGGCGGGTTTCCGGATATAGTCTGCCGCACCGATGTCCAGGCCCTTGCGCTCGCTTTCGTCGCTTTCATCCGCGGTCATGAAGATGAAGGGCACATCACTCTTTTTCCTCAGGTGGCAGCGCAGCTCATAGCCGTCCATTCCCGGCATGCGAAGATCGGAGAGGACCAGGTCCGGCCGCTCCAGGTCAAAGAGATCCAATGCCTCGGTTCCCGAGGAAGCAGAAACAATCGCATATTGCTTGGAGAGGAGGCGGGTCATCACATGAAGCATTACCGGATCATCATCCACGACTAATATCTTTTTCAATCTTCCTCATCCTTCCGGGCATGTATTCTCTCAAGGTGTGCAGGGGGATCTTGCTATGGCAGGATCCTGCACGGTTCCCAGGTTGTTTTGACATTTGAATATGAATAAAGTAGTGTTTTTTTTAGTTTAACAGAATATAGGAAGAATATCAATTATTGCGCGAAAATTTAAAGGGAATCTTCCGAAAGATTTCAAATTCCTTGCATCCCCCCATCCTCTGTGGTAAGATAATATGGACATTTTATCTGTACAGGAAGGGGAGGCTGGAAGGGCTTGCTTACCGTTTTGATGATATTGGATGCCTTGGTGGCGATTGCGCTCATTGCGGCGGTGCTTGGCCAGGAGGCGAAATCTGCCGGCATGGGCGGCATGGATGGCGGCGGCGACACCGTGTTCAGCGGCAAGGCAAGGGGCATGGATGCGCTTCTTGCCCGTGTCACGGTGGTTCTTGCCGTCTTGTTTGCGACCATTACCATTGTGATTGCCCGTATGACATCATAATTTTGCAACGGGGCGCTCCCTGTCCCATGGGGCAGGGGGCGTTTTTCTTATCTTTTGGTTCCTGTGGAAAGGAGAGGTTTGCTTGATATTGCCGGGTGCAGAGCCGTTTCTGCTGCCGGGCGGTCCCGGAGGGGTTTTGCTCATCCATGGCTTCACGGGACTCCCGGCGGAGCTCCTGCTCATGGGGAGGTATTTGCAGGAACGGGGATTTACGGTATTGGGAGTCCGTTTGGCCGGCCATGGCACGACGGCGGAGGACATGTCCCACATGACGGATGAGGACTGGATGGACTCGGTGCGGGATGGATACGCCCTTTTGTCGGGCTGCACGGAAAGCATATCCGTCGTGGGCCATTCCATGGGAGGGCTGTTTGCCCTGCTGCTGGCGGCGGAGGAGCAGGTCTCCCGCGTCGTGAGCCTTGCGGCGCCGATTGTCATTGCGAAGGAGCGGGGGATCCAATTCCTGCCGCCCCGGGAGATATCGGAGGGGCTTTTCGTGCCGAAGGCCAGACGGAAGATCAAGGGAGTTCCCCCCGTGGTGAACCACACGTACCGCAAGATGCCGCTGATTTCCGTCCATGAGATGCTGGATGCCATTGAAACGGTGAAGGCGCATCTGTCGGAGGTGAGGGCGCCGGCACTGATCGTCCACAGCCGTCAGGACCATACGGCGGCGCCGGAGAGCGCGGAGTATATCTATGGGCACATTTCCAGCGAGGAGAAGGAAATCTGTTGGCTGGAAGATATGGGACATCTGCTGCCCATCGAGGAAGGACGGGAACTTGTCTTTGAACGGGTGGCAGCGTTTTTGCAGAAGGGATTGCAGGAAACGTGATTGAGAATTTGAAGGAGAGAATCCTTTCCTATATGCGCGAGGAGGCCTATAAACCCCTGCTGGCAGAGGATGTGGCAGAGGGGATGCAGCTTTCCCAGGAGGAACTGGTGCAGTTCTGGGGAGCGATGGAGGAACTGGAGCAGGAAGCCCTCATCATCCGGAACCGCAGCGACCTCTATGGGATTCCCAGCCGCATGCATCTTGTGGTGGGGCGGCTTTCCGTGTCGGCAAAGGGGTTTGGCTTCATCATCCCGGAGGTGCGGGAAAAGGAAGAGGATACGGATGTCTTTGTGCCCGGCCCGATGATCGGCACGGCGATGAACGGGGACCGGGTGGTGGCACGGGTGACCCCGTCGGAAATTCCCGGACGCTCCAGGGAAGGCGAGATCCTGCGCATCGTGGAACGGGCGAACAAGAGAATCGTGGGAACCTTTGACGGAAGCAAGACCTTCGGCTTCGTGACGCCGGATGATACGCGCCTCCGTCAGGACATCTTCGTGCCGAAAAAGCTCTTTGGCGGAGCCAAAACGGGCATGAAGGTGGTGGTGGAGATCACGGAATGGCCCACGAAGCGCCACAGCGCGGAGGGCCGGGTCATCGAGGTGCTGGGC
>JAFSWY010000140.1 GCA_017444295.1 Selenomonadaceae bacterium
CTCTGAAACCCGCTTGCCTTGTGCAGGCGGTTCATGATGGCAAGTCCCAGTTCCTCCTCGTCTGTTCCCTCTGCCAGGAGGCAGTCCACATCCGCATCGTCGAAGCTCCGCAGTGCCTCGTAGATATTGGCGGCGATCGCGGGCAAATCGCCCCGATGCCCGTAGGAAACCAGGAGCTCCTTTGGTATCATCCCGCCAATCGCGGCAATCGTCTCCTCGCTGGCGATGATGCCAACCTTCCTGTGCGCCTCCTGCCGCTGCTCGATGGCTCTTTGGAAGGCCTCTTCCATTCCGGAGGGATCCCCTTCCAAAAGGGTCAGGGGCACCTTGGGCGCATAGTGCCGGTACTTCATGCCGGGTGCCTTGGGAACGGTAGCTTCATCCACGAGGGCAGGGTCGATGTCCACCTTCCCCAGCACCTCTTCCAGCATTTCCCGCGTAACGGCTCCCGGCCGCAGGATCAGTGCTGTTTCTCCCGTGCAGTCCACAATGGTGGACTCTACCCCAAAATGACAGGCCCCGCCGTCAAGGACGAGGGGAATCTTCCCCTTGAGGTCATGGTACACGGCCTCCGCTGTCGTCGGGCTGGGACGCCCCGAGGTATTCGCACTGGGGGCGGCAATGGGCACCCCTGCGGCGCGTATCATGGCCCGCGCCACATCGTGGTCCGGCATGCGGATGCCCACCGTGCCAAGACCGCCCGTGATGCTGTCCGGCACCTGGGTGGTCTTGCGCATGACGAGGGTGATGGGGCCGGGACAGAAGGCCGCCATCAGCCTCTCTGCCATCCAGGGAACCTCCGCCGCCACATGCTCCACCATGGGGCGGTTTGCCACATGAAGGATCAGGGGATTGTCCGAGGGACGCCCCTTTGCCTCGTAAATGCCGGCGCAGGCTTCCCCGTCGAGGCCATTGGCACCCAGCCCATAGACCGTTTCCGTGGGGAAAGCCACAAGGCCGCCTTCCTTCAGGATGCGCCCCGCTTCTGCCAGCACATCCTGCTGGCGGCGCACATCCGTGACCGCGACGATTCGCGTGTTCATCTTGCCCCATCTCCCCTCCATGCAATGACCACACGCTCGATTCCCGCCAGATCCTTCAGGATTTCCGTCCGTGCAATCAAGGGATTCTCCTCTGCCATTCCCGCCACGGCAGCAGATTGATGGATGCCCACCTCAAAGGCCAGGAAGCCATTCGGCTCCAGGAGTGCGGGAGCCTCCCCGCAAAGGCGGCGGTAGAAATCCAGGCCATCCGCGCCGCCCGCCAATGCGGTCATCGGCTCGTTGTCCCGAACCTCCGGCGGAAGTCCCGAAATCTCTTCATCGGGAATATAGGGCGGATTGGAAAGGATGGCCGCAAATTTTCGTCCTTCAAGAGGCGCCAGCAAATCCCCCTCCAGGAACTCCACCCGCCCGGACAGGTTCATTGCTTCGGCATTTTTCTTCGCCACTGCAATCGCATCGGGAGAGATATCTACCGTCACGGCTTTGGAAGCGGGAAGGAAATGGAGCACAGACAGGCAGATGGCCCCGGTTCCCGTCCCAATATCTGCAAAAAGCAAAGGATCCCCCGTGAGGCCTTTCAGTCTCTCCAGCGCCGCCTGCACGAGAAGCTCTGTCTCGGGACGCGGCACAAGGGTCGCCCTGCCCACCTGAAAGGAAAGCCCCATGAACTCCCTGTGCCCCACGAGATACGCCACGGGAACCCTCTGCACCCTCTGCCTGATGAGTTCCCTGTAGGCTGCCAGTTCTGCTTTTTCCAAGGGCTCGTCAAAATGGACATAGAGATAGATGCGCTCTTTGCCCAGCACATGGGAAAGCAGTACCTCGGCATCAAGGCGCGGGGATTCCACGCCCTTTCCTCCGAAGTACTGCTCCGTCCACTTCAATATTCGCCCAATGGTCCATATTTCCTCTGCCATCATTTCACCTTGCTCAGCCGTTCTGCCTGATCGGCGGTAATCAAAGCCCCCAGGATCTCTTCCAGTTCACCGTTCAGCACGCTGTCCAGCTTGTGGAGCGTAAGCCCGATGCGATGGTCCGTCACGCGCCCCTGGGGGAAATTATAGGTGCGGATACGCTCGCTCCGGTCACCGGAACCCACCTGGCTGCGGCGGTCTGCCGCCACTTCCGCCTCCTGCTCCTGCCGTGCCTTGTCCTGGATGCGCGCCCGCAGGACCTTCATGGCCTTCTCCTTGTTCTTGAGCTGGGATTTCTCATCCTGGCACTGCACCACAATGCCCGTCGGGATATGCGTGATGCGGATGGCGGTCTCCGTCCGGTTGACGTACTGCCCGCCTGCGCCGCTGGCGCAGTAGGTGTCGATGCGAAGGTCATTGGGATCCACCGCCACCTCCACTTCCTCCATCTCCGGCAGGACAGCCACCGTCACCGCCGAGGTATGGATGCGCCCTCCGGATTCCGTCACGGGTACACGCTGCACGCGATGGGTGCCGCTTTCATATTTCAGCTTGCTATAGGCGCCGTAGCCGTCCACGGAAAAGGAAACCTCCTTGAAGCCACCGATTTCCGTGGCATTGGAGTCCATAATCTCCACCTTCCAGCCCTGTTTCTCCGCATAGCGGGAATACATGCGGAAAAGGTCGCCTGCAAAAAGTGCCGCTTCCTCGCCGCCAACGCCGCCGCGAATCTCCACGATGACGCTCTTGTCATCATTGGGATCCTTCGGAAGCAGAAGAAGCGGCATTTCGCCGTCCAGCACTTCCTTGCGCGCCTTGAGTCCGGCCAGTTCCTCTTCCACCAGCTTGCGCATCTCGTCATCCAGGGATTCGTCCAGCATGGCCCTGGTATCTTCCAGGCCGGAACAGACCTTCTTGTACTCCCGCACCTTTTCCACGATGGGGGCAAGGGCGGCATGTTCCTTGTTGTAGTGCTGCCAGCGGCCCATGTCCTGCATCACGTCGGGATCGCTGATGAGCGATTCCAGTTCCAGATATTTGTTTTCGATTGACTGGAGTTTGTCCAGCAATGTTTCCACCTCGATCTTATGCGTTCATCTCCACAGCAGCCTGGGATTCCATGATTTCTTCCTGCATCTCCTCTGCAGAACCGAGATAGTTCCCCGTCCCCTCAAGGATCTCCTCGGGAGGAAGCACTGCCTTCAGTGACTCAATGGCCACCTCCACCATATCGTCCTCCGGCGGGCGGGTGGTGAGATGCTGGAGCCAAAGCCCCGGCAGGATTGCCATGTGGATGATCCTGTTCTTCGAGCGTCCCGCCAGACGGATGATCTCATAGGAAATCCCTGCCACCACCGGAAGAAGGACCAGACGGCTCGCAATGCGGAGCCAGAGATCCGGCCAGCCGAGAAAGGCAAAGACGAAAATGCTCACCAGCATGACAATGAGCAGGAAGGCCGTGCCGCAACGGGGATGGAGCCTCGGAAACTGCTGCACGTTCTCCACCGTCAGGGGCTTGCCGGCCTCATAGCAGAAAATCGTCTGGTGTTCCGCCCCATGGTACTGGAACACCCTGCGGATGTCCTTCATGCGGGAAATCCCCCAGATATAGAGCAGGAAAATCCCCAACCGCAAAAAGCCCTCCATGAGGTTCAGGAACACCGGGTCCTCCGTGATGACATGGAAGAGTTTCGCCGCCCCTGTGGGAATCGCAATGAAGAGGATGCTTGCCAAAACCAGGGCAAAGGCAATCGTCCCTGCCAGTTCCTTGTCGGAAAGCTGCTCGTCCTCCTCCCCGGCCATCTTTGCCGAGTAGGAGAGGGACCGGATGCCGAGCACCAGGGACTCCACCAGGGAGACCACGCCGCGCAGAAAGGGCTTCTTCAATATGGGGAAGCGTTCCGAAATGGAATTCACGGGCTTCACCTCCACGGCAATCCTGCCGCCGGGCTCCCTCACCGCCGTGGCGGAAAGCTTCGGTCCCCGCATCATGACGCCTTCTATGACGGCCTGTCCGCCCACCATCAATTTATCGCTCAAAGGAATTCCCCTTCCCACAATCGTCAATTTCCCAACGTCTTGTACTATACTGTGATACCCTGAATTTTAAATGATAGCAATGCCCCTGTCAACCGCATATCATCTCTTGAAACATTGCAGAAATCTTTGCAAAACCACATGACATCCCCCTGCAAATCATGTATACTATTGAGTATATTAAGGCGTGTTATCGACACACCCCGCTTCTATATGAGGAGGGCACATCATGGAATACAAAAACTACATGGAGGTCATCGTAGAGGAAAAGCTGGACGAGGTTCTGGCAAACTATCCCAACTGCTGCACCTGTGAGCAATGCCGCCATGACATTGCCGTCATCGCCCTGAACCATCTGCATCCGCGATATGTTTCCACGGAAAAGGGACAGATTTTCGCGCGCATAGAGGAAATGAACTCCCAAGCGGAAGTCGAGGTCATCCGCCAGCTGATGCAGGCCGTGGAAATCGTCATGGCGCATCCACGCCACGGCTGAAAAAATTTTAGAGAAACTTCTGGATAAGCTCTGCGGCAAGATTCCGCCCGCCGCGCCCCGCATCCCCACCGGTACATGCCATGGATGCGCTGTAGCGGTCATCCCCATAATATTTGAGCTTGTAGTGCTTGCGTCCCTGTTCCGCCAGGTCAATGCCAAGATCTTCCAGTTTCCTCCGCAAAGAAGCATCCAGATCCTTATACCCTTTCAGCGCAGTCTTCAATGCCTTTGCCTTCTTGTCCGGGATGCCCTCTACGACATTGTGCGACAAGAGATCCTCCAGGATATCCGCCCGACGGGTGCCCTGCGGCATACCCTTGCGGGCTTCCTTAAGAATGTCCACGAGGATTTCCCGAATTTCCCCGGGATAGAGATCGCATTCCTCCCCCGGCCTCAGAAGTTCGTTTCCCATGGCCTTTCCGGCGATGGAATGCTCCTGCAGTCTCCGTTCCAATGCTTCTTTTTCTGCCTGCAGGATTTCGTTTTTCGCCTGCAGATCGTCGATTTCCCTGTCGTAATACGCCATCATCTCCTCGATGGTCTGCGGTTTGCCCATGATTTCCTCCTATTCCGTTTCATAGCAAAAAGCTTGCAGCTCTCATTGCCTGCAAGCTTTTTGTATTCCGGCAATCTTTACAGGGCGTGTTGAAAAACTCCACCAGCGCACTACAGCGGCCAGTTTTCCAACACGCCCGTCAATCATCAATCATCAAATATCGGCCTTCCAAAGCCCATGGAGGTTGCAATATGCAAACACAGCCACCGGCTCATCACCGGGCGCAATCTGGAAAACCGCCTCCGGTGCATCCTCAGGTGTCAGATGGCGCATCTGCGCTCCCAGCTTCGTCTGCAGGTGGATCCACTCGATGAAATGCTCCGGCGTCATCGGATGCGCTGCAGAGCCGACCTTTACGGTGACTTTCTGCGCCGCCTTGTCGAATTCGGGAACCGGCACATGCTTCTCCTGCGCTGCGTCCGTCGTGTTTGCCTCAAGCGCCGTCATCGGCTTGCCGCAGCAGACGAGGGGCCCGCCGCCCTCATGGATCAGCCCGATGATATTGCCGCAGAGTTCACACCGGAAAAATTTGTTTGCCATAAAATTTCCCCCTTTTTCTCATGTGATATATCTTCATGCCCCTCAGCGAAGGCCTCATATAGCCGCCCCGCATCAGGCATTGACGACACTTATGCAATCGTAACGTTCAGACTCTCCTTTTGCAGAACAGCAGCCCGCATCTGGAAATCCACATCCTCATCGATCAATTCCAGCATGATATCCGCAAAGCGCGGATCGAACTGTGTCCCCCTGCCGCGCTCGATCTCCGTGCGCACCCGCTCCTGCTCCATGACATCGCGGTAACTGCGTCTGGAAGTCATGGCATCATAGGCATCGGCAACCGCAATCATCCTTGCATCCAGGGGAATCTCGGTCTCCCGGAGCCCATCGGGGTATCCCCTTCCGTCCCAGCGCTCATGATGGGAACGGGCACCAATGCTGAGCTTCGGAAACTCCACAATGGTCTTGAGAATATCCGAGCCAATCGTCGTATGGGACTTGATCATCTCGTATTCCTCATCGGTCAGGCGGGAGGGTTTGTTGATGATGGCACTGGGCACGCCGATCTTCCCGATGTCGTGCAGCAGGCCCATGCAGTAGAGCTCACGCTGCCGCTCAGGAGGCTCACCGGTCCTCTGGGCGATGAGCCGCACATAATCCGCGACACGCTGGGAATGGCCCTGGGTGTACTTATCCTTTGCATCAATGGTCTTGACCAAGGCCAGCACCGTCTGGTCAAACAACCGCTCACTGGCCGAAAGGCGCTGCTCCGCCAATTGTGTCTGGCGCACCACTTCCTGCTGCAGATGGCGCTTGAGATACTCATTCTGGACAATCCGATGGGCCCGCTCTTTCAGGACCATCGGCGCAAAGGGCTTGCGCACAAAATCCACGGCCCCCGAATGGAACATCTCTGTTTCCAGCTCGATGTCGATTTCCCCTGTCATGATGATGACAGGAACATCGTCCATCTCTCTCCTGCGGCGTATCTCCTGCAGGACTTCCAGCCCGTTCATGCCGGGCATCTTGTAGTCCATCAGCACCAGGTCCACACTGTGGCCTGCCAAATAATCCAGGGCTTCCTGCCCGGAACTCTTCTTTATGACCTTTGCCTGCTTACCAAGGATTGACCCCACCATAAACAGGTTCACTTCATCATCATCCACTGCCAGGATGACCGGGGGAACCTCTTCATACATCTTGCTTGTCATTTTGATTCTCCTCGTAAATCACAGAGAAAATCGTACTACTCACTTCTATTGTCTCTTTTTTTTTAAAAAAAAGCAATAGCTTCCCGAAAATAAACCAAACAAATTTTGTCTACCCTCTTGAAACTCCCCCGGATCGGGAATTGAGAAAATGGCAGAGTGATCCCAGCAGTGCCGCATCGTTGCGGAATTTGGCAAAGACCAGCTCTGTGGATTCCCGGATGGGCAAAATCTGGATGCGCTCCCGCAGGGCGGCATCCAGGCGCGGGCGCAGATACTCTTCCTGCGACATGATGCCCCCTCCCATGACGATGCGCTGGGGGTTCAGCACGCAGCAGACATTCGCCAGGGCAGCGGCAATGCGCTGCACCATGCCATCTATGGCCCGGACTGCGTCCTCCTTTCCCGCCCTGGCATCGGCAAAGATGCGCTCCCCGTCGAGACCGGAAGCCGCCACGCCGCGCTTTTGGGCAATCTCCCGCACCAACGCAGAGGTGGAACTGGTTTCCTCCAGTTTGGCACCGTCCCCCATATCCAGGAAGCCGAGCTCTCCTGCACTGTTTGCCGCACCATGGAGAAGCTTGCCATCCAGGACGATGCAGCCGCCGATGTTGGTCCCCACGGCCATACAGACGACAGACCGGGCGCCGCGTCCGGCTCCCAGCCAGCACTCTCCGAGCCCCACGGCATTCACATCGTTCTCCACCTCGCAGGGAATGCCGCAGCGCCTCTCCATCACCTCCTTGAGCTTCGTGCCCGTATAGCCGGGGAAGGTATTTCCCACAAAGACGATTTCCCCTTTTTCCGCATCCACGATGCCCGGGGAGGCAATCGCAATCCCTGCGACCCCAAAGGAATCACGGTACCCTTCCACAATTCCCTGAAGGCTGTCCAGAAAAGCCGCCACCCCCTTCTCCCTGATTTCCGTTGCCACAGAGCCCTTTCGGAGAAGATTTCCCTCAGCATCTGCCAGGCCATGCTTAATGAAGGTTCCGCCGATATCCATGCATACATAATGCTTCATGCCGCCACTGCTCCTTTAAGAACCTGTTTAGCATCCCGCCACAGCAGGTCTGGCGGGTCTTTTTCCGCCTGACTGCGTCAGCAAAAACTTGACGTAGCTCTGCTACGACTGCATTTTTGCTTCCTTGTCAGGCGAAAAAATCCCTCGCCAGCCCTACTACGGCTTAGATGCTAAACAGGTTCTAA
>JAFSWY010000141.1 GCA_017444295.1 Selenomonadaceae bacterium
CCCGTTTATGCAGTCAACAACGTGCTGCAGAAGTACTATCTCGGAGTGAATGCACTGAAGATGACCTACCTGACATCGCTGCTGGACAATTTCCTTTTCATCTGTCTGCTGGCGGTTGTGCTGGGGCATTTCTTTGGAGCAGACGGGGTATGGTTCTCCTTTTTGCTGGCAGAGCTCTTGACTCTCGGTACTCTTTCGGCGGTGATTGCCTGGAAGAAAAGGGGGGTTCCAAAGGGAATCGAAGATTTTCTCTGCCTGCCGAAAAAAATGGCGTCGAAGCCCTTTGCCAAATCAGCTGCCAGTATGGAAGAAATCGTTGCGATTTCGGAGGAGGCGAGGCAGTTTCTGCTCGCCCACGGGGCGCCCCGCAGGGAATCGATGCTCATGGCCCTTTCCATTGAGGAGATGGGCGGCAATATCATCCGCTGGGGATTCGGCGACGGGAAAAAGCACAGCATTGACATCCTGATCCTCAAGGAAGAGGAGGAGAAGCGATGGGCCATGCGCATCCGGGACGACTGCAGGGCCTTTGACCCGAAGGAGTGGCTGGATCTCCACAGGGAAGAAGACCCTGCCAGGAACATCGGCATCCGCACCATCTGCGGCATGGCAGGAGAGGTCCGCTATTCCAGGACGCTGGGACTCAATTATCTATGGATTCGTTTATGAGGAGTGATTGCATGAAATTGTTGCCTGTCGGCATATCCAACCGGCTGTTCTATTATATGAGTGCCGGGGAGAATGCAGCTTTTGATATCTGTTTTCGCTTTGACCTCAAGGAGCGGCTGGATAGGGAGGCTTTGTCGTCTGCGGCAGAAAAAGCCATTCAGAGTTTCCCGGAATTCGCCATTCGTCCGGTGGTCCATGAGAATGGCATTTGGGCGGTGCCCAATCGGGCAGGGATTCCCCTCCTCGACGATGAGGAGGAAGGGCCCGTTCTCTGCTACGGGACCGGGGATACGGACGGGTATCTCTTTGCCTTCCGCTGTCGCGAAGATGGTTTTTCCTTCTCCTATTTCCATGGCATGACGGACTTTTACGGTATCTGGCATTTCTTCCGCACCTTGTTTTACTATTATGCACTGGAAAAGGGTTTGCCCGTTCAGCCGGACGAGTTTGTCCGGACGGATGCGAAGCGGGGGGTGGCAGAGGATGAATGGGAACGGCTGGATCCCTATGGGAAGTTTGTGCCCTCGGGAAAGGGCGCTGCAGATGAAAAGCAGGAGGCCGTCGATGCCTTTGGCATCCCTGAGACCTATTATGATTGGGAAAGTCCCTACAACTTCGGCTATGAGATTCGCTGCCCACTGAAGGATTTCTTGCAGACGGTCAAGCGGTACCGGACCTCGGTGGTGCCCTTCCTTTCCCTGCTCGCAGCGCAGTCCATCGCAAATTCCTACGAGTGGGACGGAAAGCCCATTCGCATCATGGCCTCTGCCAATATGCGGAAATATTACCAGGCGCGGACCATGGTGAACTTCTCGGATGCCACCTTCCTTTCGTATGACGAGGAATTGGCGGCTCTTCCTATGGAGGAGCAGGCCATGCGCTTGAGGGAGACACTCAAAGGCCAGATGACGAAGGAGCATTTTGATCCCCTTGTTGCCCAAAAGGTGCAGATGGTGCAGGGGGTTTCCGATGCAGGCATTCCCATTGAGGAATGGAACCGTCGCTTCAGTCAGCCG
>JAFSWY010000142.1 GCA_017444295.1 Selenomonadaceae bacterium
ACCGGGCATTCCTCTGCCACGAGAAAACGGGTACCGATCTGTACTCCGGCAGCGCCCATGACAAGCGCTGCCGCAAGACCGCGCCCGTCGGCAATTCCGCCCGCGAGGATCACCGGAAGGCTGACCTCGGGAATGACCTGCGTGGCGAGTGCCATGGTGGTCAATACCCCGATGTGCCCTCCCGCTTCCATGCCTTCAATCACAACAGCGTCTGCCCCGTTGCTTTCGACGCGCTTTGCAAGTTTTGCATTCGGCACCACGGGGATGACCTTGATGCCCGCTGCGTGGAGCTGCTCAAAGAAGGGCACAGGATTGCCGGCGCCCAGCGTGACGAAGGCAGGCTTTTCCTCGCAGATCACGTCAACAATTTCATTTTTGTTCGGCGCCATCAGCATCACATTGACGCCGAAGGGCTTGTCTGTGAGTGTTTTGGCGCGGCGAATCTCGTCCCGCGTGTATTCGGTCGTGCGTCCTCCTGTCGAGATCACGCCGGCGCCGCCGGCATTCGATACAGACGCTGCCATGCCGGCATCGGATATCCAGGCCATTCCGCCCTGAATGATTGGATACGTGATTCCCAGAAGTTCGGTAATTGATTTGGTCATAGCAATTCCTCCTAAGTTAAATTTGAAGCCTGTTTTTTTCCGCAATCGCGGGTACTCGTTTTTTTCAGACTGTTCAAGAGCCGATAACATTCCATTTTGTCCCGTGCGGCTCCCAATGAAACAATCATGAAAATGCGAGATTTACAACACGATCGCTAGGATATTTTTATCGGACACTATCGCATCCAAGATGCCGGCATCCTTGCTGGAAACCAAATAATATGTGACATTAGCTGAGGCATCGATGATGGGAACACTCACGCGCCCATTCATGTCCTCCTCGCTGTACTTCGCAAGGTTGGTGATAAAGACGGGCAGTGTGGAATTTCGCATCAATTCTTGGAACTCATCGTCATCCTCCTGCACTAAAAAACGCGAGGCGGGCATTTCCCTGCGGCATAAACCGTCCCAAAAGCCAAGCTGGGAGCGAAGCAAACAGTTGAAACCGTTGATGTCCCGGAAGTCCAGGGATGCCGGCGCATTTTGGAGCGCCGGATGATTCGGAGGCAGGCAGATGGAGAGATTTTCCCGTAGGTAGGGTCGGCAGTGGATGCCTTGCTCTGCAGGGGGCGTGAGCACAATCCCTACATGACAGCTGCCCTCGCGTACATGTTCCATGATTTCATCATTTCCCGCCAGGCTTGACGACAGTGTCATGGCGGGATATTTTTTTGCCAGTTGCGGCACGGCGAACCAAAGGGGCGCGGGGGCGCAGGACTCCACAACAATGGTGCGGAGGGACTTATCGTATTCTCTTACTGCCGTCATCATCTGCCGGGTGGCATCCAAAACTTTTTCGGCTTGTTCGACAGCTATCTGGCCGGTGCCGTTTAGCCGAATGCGATTCTTACCGCGCTCGAAGAGTTTCACGCCAAAACACTCTTCTATATTTTTCATGGTGCGGGTAATGGTGGGCTGGGAAATATGAAGGGCATTCGCTGCCTTCGCCAGTGTCCCATGCTTGGCAAAGGCCGTCAGTTGCTCAAAATCCTCAAAAGATATCATTCTGTGCTCCTATCAGATTTCATTTTCTGCATACTGGATTTCACAATTCTTATTGTACATTCTTTTCGCTATGATGTAAAGTAAAGACAGCGAATGACGGTAAGCTATCAAGTATGCGAAAGGAAGAGAGGACGATGAATTACATTTCTCTGAATGATGGGGTGTGTATTCCCCAAATCGGTTTCGGCACATTTCAGATTCCGGCAGACGGTTCTACCTATCAGGCAGTCAAGGCGGCGCTGGCTGCGGGATATCGGCATATCGACACGGCGGCGGCCTATTTCAACGAGGAAGAAGTGGGGCGTGCCATCAAGGAAAGCGGCATCGTGCGCGAGGAGATTTTCCTTACTACGAAGCTCTGGCTGCAGGACTACGGTTATGAGCAGGGAAAAAAGGGCATTGAGCGCTGCCTGCGGCATTTGGGGACATACATTGATCTGATGCTCATCCATCAACCTTACGGCGATGTGGCCGGAGCATGGAAAGCCATGGAGGAATACAAGAAATCGGAAGATATTCGCTCCTTGGGGGTGTCCAATATGACACCTGCTATCTGGCAAAAAATTGTGCCGGGGCTCTCAAGCACGCCCTCTGTTAATCAGGTGGAGTTCAATCCTTATTGCCAGCAGAAGGAACTGCGTGCCTTGATGTCCAAGGAACATGTCATGTTAGAAGCGTGGGCACCATTGGGGCAAGGAAGCAGAGAACTTCTCAGAGAACCTGTGCTGATGGGGTTGGCAGAACGGTATCATAAGGATGTGGGGCAGATCATTCTTCGATTCGAGGTGCAGGAAGGATGTATCGTTCTGCCTCGCTCCACCAAACCGGAACGGATGCGCACGAACCTCGCTCTCTTTGATTTTGAGCTGACCGAAGACGAGATGGACTCCATCCGTAAGCTGGACAAAGGACACGGCATCCACAATCCCGATGCGCCGGGGGTGGAAGAAATGCTCAGAAAAGCCTTTGTGATTACGGACTAAAGGCAGCTTGAGGGAACCTGTCGAGAATATTTATGAAAATGATTGACACTGACAGAAGGAGAGATGAAAAATGCAGTATGTAAAGTTTGGCAACACGGGTATGGATGTTTCGCGGATCTGCCTCGGTATGATGAGCTTCGGCAAACCCGGCAAGGAAAACGGCGTATTTCCCTGGGCGAAAACCTATGAGGACGGTAAGGAGATTTTCAAGAAGGCCATCGACCTTGGCATCAACTATTTTGACACGGCCAATGTCTACCAGATGGGTACCAGTGAGGAAATCACGGGACGCTACATCAAGGACTTCGGCCTCAATCGCGACGAGATTGTGGTGGCGACGAAGGTAAACTTCGAGATGCGCCCCGGCCGTCCCAACGGCGGCGGCACTTCCCGCAAGAATGTCATGGCGGAAATCGACCACAGCCTTACGCGCCTTGGCCTTGATTATGTTGACGTTTATCAGATTCACCGTCTTGACCCTAATACACCCATGGAAGAAACGATGGAGGCGCTGCATGATGTGGTGAAGAGCGGCAAGGCGCGTTATATCGGTGCATCGACGATTTTCGCCTGGCAGCTGGAACGGATGCAGAACATCGCCGAGAAGCACGGCTGGACGAAATTCGTTTCCCTTCAGCCTCAGTACAATCTCATCTACCGCGAGGAAGAGCGGGAGATTATGCCCCTCTGTCAGGATAGAAAAATGGCGGTGGTGCCTTGGAGTCCTCTCGCGGGTGGCCGCTGCGCCCATCCATGGGGGACGGCAACGGAACGCAACAAGATTGACGATGCCTCCCCGATGGTCTGGAACGCCACCAACGATGTGGACAAGGTGGTCGTTGACAATCTCGAAAAGGTAGCGAAGGAACATGGCCGCACCATGGCGCAGGAATCCCTCGCATGGATGCTGTCGAAGCCCTACATCACTGCGCCAATCGTCGGTACGACC
>JAFSWY010000143.1 GCA_017444295.1 Selenomonadaceae bacterium
AAACTTGATGGAACCTTTTCACATCGAATTTGCGGCAGGCATCCAAAAGAACCTGGGTGCCGAAGACGTTCGTCCGAAGAAAGATCTCCGGCTGGTGTATGGAGCGGTCCACATGGCTCTCCGCCGCGAAATTCACGACAATGTCCGGCTTCTCCGCCTCAAACATGCGGTAAACCATGGCACGGTTTGCAATGTCGCCGCGAATGAACTTGAAATTCCCGTTTTTCTCCGCCTCGGCCAGCGTCTCAAGATCTCCCGCATAGGTCAGGGCATCATAGCAGATGACCCTGTCCTCCGGATGCTTCTCCAGAAGATAATAGACAAAATTGCTGCCGATAAAACCAGCGCCCCCCGTAACAATAATATTCATCATAAACTCCATTCCGCCGCCGCTGCCGACAGCACAGACAGTAATACTATTGCCTAACTATACCATTTACTGCAGGGCAAGTCAAACAAGATGCCCCTCTATTTCTTTTTCCCCTTGCCGGAGGTGCCCGCACCGGGATTCCCCAATATCATGTAGACCACGATCTTTTCCTTTTTGCCGGACAGGCGGAAGCGCAAAAAGGGATCTGTGGCCTTCCTGCCGCCATAGGACATGATGATATCCCCATTGGTCGCCGTATAGCCCTTCGCTTCCCCATAGGTCTCCTCAATCGCCTCCTTGGTGGAGCCGATGCCGATCCCCTCCGGCGTCCTGACCATGGGAACCCTGTCCACCACGATGCACCACATGGTCTTCCCGAACCTGGTCTTGATGATGAGTTCCGCGCCGTACAGGTTCAGCCAGTCGCGCCAGCAATAATTTTCCCCATTCGCCGCAATACGGGTCGGCCTTCCGAAAAACCCCAGGACATTCTCGATGGGGTCCCCAAGCTTTATGGGCGTCCCATCCTCCTGCAATTCCGTCGGGATCGGCACGACGGCCTGACAAACCGCCGGGAACGCCAGCAGGCATAGCAGGAACAAAAGCAATATCCTTCTCATGGCACCACGCCTCCCATTTCATATATATTGATAATATTCCCCATACCGCCGGCATTTTCCTTCCATTATTCCGGCAAAAAAAGAGAGGGCTTCCGCCTCAAGCGAAATGCCCCCTGCTTTCATCATGCCAAAATGGTCGGAACGACAAGATTTGAACTTGCGACCTCTTCCACCCCAAGAAAGCGCTCTACCAAGCTGAGCTACGTCCCGAACTCGTACTTAACGTACTGATATAGGATACACTATTTTTTCGGATTTGTAAAGGAAAATCTACAAAATCTTTTCCGGTCCCTCAAAAAAAAATATTTACAGCCGAAAGAAAAATATCTGAAAACTGGCAGGAAAATCTGTTGCAACGTTGAACTTATAGATTATCAAAGTTTATACTCATGCGCAGGAAATGCAGAGAGCATAACAAGTGCAGAGAGCATAAAGTATGGAAAGGAGTTATTATTATGCAATGGATGGATGACATCAAGGTAGCAGTCAAGCTATCAATCATCGGTATTGTGGCATTCTTCGCCACGGTGCTGATCGGAGCAATCGGGTACATCTCCCTGCAACAGGCACAGGAAGATGTGGAGAGCATGTACAGGAAGAACGCACTGAGCATCTACTATGTGGGGCGCATCCGCTACAACACCCGTTACATGCAGGTGCAGTCCTGTCTGCTTCCCTACACGATCCTTGAGGAGCGCCGCCAGAACCGCACCACGAAGTTCAATACCGCAGCAAAGGATGCAGAGGAAGCCATCAAGGAATACGAGAAGATCGTGGCAGATGATCCGGACCTCTCCGCGCGGCTCAAAAAAGTCGACTCTGATTTCCAGAACTACAAGAAGTACAGTACCCAGCTCGTGGCCATGCATGCCTATGATGCCAACGGCAATGACGACCGCTCGGCCATGAACTACTACGAGGCCAACGTCATGCCCTTGGCGGTATCCATGGGCGATGAGCTGGCCGTGATCCAGAAGGAATGCATGGAAGATGCCGAACAGGCTCTCCTGAAAAGCGATGAGGACATCACCGCCTCCATCCGCAACATGACCTTCGTCTGCATCGGCGTGATTGTGGTCCTCACCGCCATCATCTTTGCCATCACCCAGGGAATCGTCACCCCGTTGAACCAGGTCATGGCCTTCTGCGGGAAGCTCCGCAATGGCGATTTCCAGCATGAAGATGTAAGAGTCGCACGCAGCGACGAGTTCGGCGACATGATGCGCGTTATTGTGGATATGCGCGAAACCATCAACAAGCTCATGCGCCAGACCAGCACCACCACGGAACAGCTGGCAGCCTCCTCCCAGGAGCTCACCGCCAGCGCCCATCAGTCCGCGCAGGCTTCCGAGCAGGTGGCGCAGTCCGTCACGAACTCCGCCAGTGCTGTCGTGGAACAGCAGCAGCAGGTCAGCGATGCCATGGATGCCATTGACCACGCCATGGTTTCCATCAATCATCTGAACGACACCGCCTCCCAGGTGGCGCAGCAGGCAGATGCCTCCAACCAGCAGGCTGTCACCGGCAGCAAGGCCATCGAGACCGCCGTGGGCCAGATTGTCAGCGTCGAGCAGATTGTCAACACCTCCGCCGCCACGGTGGACAAGCTGGGCCAACGCTCCAAGGAAATCGGCCAGATTGTCGAGACCATTTCCGGCATTGCCGACCAGACGAACCTTCTCGCTCTCAACGCCGCCATCGAGGCAGCCCGTGCCGGCGAGCAGGGCCGCGGCTTCGCCGTGGTTGCCGACGAGGTCAGGAAGCTCGCCGAGGAGTCCCAGGTGGCTGCACAGCGCATCTCCTCCTTGATCGGTGCCATCCAGACAGATACCGACAATGCCGTCAAGTCCATGCACGATGGCAGCGTTGCCGTCAAGGAAGGCACCCGTTCCGTCGAGGAGCTCAAGACCACCTTCGACAGCATCTGCGCCGCTTCCGACGGCGTGATGCAGAAGACCCGGGAAATGTCCGGCGAACTCACGAATGTCATGAACGACACCCAGACCATCAAGGATCGCTCGAACCGCATTTCTGCCAACAGCGCCAAGGTCTCCACGGAAATGGAAAGCGTCTCCGCTGCCTCCGAGGAGCAGTCCGCATCGGCAGAAGAAATCGCATCGGCCAGCGACTCCCTTGCAGGTCTCGCACAGGATCTCCAGAGTTCCCTGCAGAAGTTCAAGTTCTGACCCCAATTCACCGCAGAATGGCCGCGGCGGGTCCCGGAAGTGCATTTCGGGATCCGCCGCTTTTTGCGCCAAGCAGGCATGGCAAAGCCCCCGAGAACATCGGGGGCTTTCCAATTCCATAACATACTATTTCTTCTTTTTCACTTCCGCTTCCCATTCCGCTTCTTTCTGTTGCATATGGCGAAGCATCTCCTGCTTGAAAATCGCCAGGAGGTCGCTGGTCTCCTTTGCAATCTCAACGGCATCGGCATGGGTCAACGGCTTGTCCCCTCCCGTATACTGCTCGTCAATACGTGCCGTATAATGGGTAATGACTTTGCTGAGCCTGCGATCAAGTGCATCTATTGTCAAGATTTCTCATCTCCTCCCCGTTTCCGGGCCATTTTCTCATTTCGCGCCAAAGCGTTTTTCGAAAACCTCCTCCGGCTCGGGACGCCCAAAATAGAAGCCCTGTATTGCATCTGCCCCGCACTCGTCCCGCAGGAAGTGGTACACGTCTTCCTCCTCGACGCCCTCGACGCAGACCTCCATCTTGAGGGCATGGCAAAGCTTGATGGCATATTCCACAAGATTCTTGTTGAAGTCACTCGCCAGCAAATCCTCGATGACAAAGCGGTCCAGCTTGATCAGGTCGCAGTCGAAGAGCCGCAGGAAATTCAGTGTGGCATAGCCGGAACCGAAATCATCCATGGCAATCTTGATGCCCAGTTTCTTGAAAGAGGAAAACTGTGCGTTCACGTACTCCCAGTCGGTGACATTCTGTCCCTCCGTAAGCTCAAAGACGATGTTCTGGGGGTCCATCTCGTACCGCACCAGACAATCCTCCACGAAGGGGTACAGCATCTGTTCCTCAAGCTGGTAAAGGGATATATTGATGCTCATCTGGAAATCGGGGATGTATTTCTGCCACTTCTTGCAGGTCTTGACCGCCTGCTCGATGATCCAATGCCCCGCCGGGATAATCAGGCGCGTCTTCTCCAGAACGGGAATGAACTCCAATGGGGGCAGGATCTCCCCTTCCGGATTCCTCCAGCGAAGCAATGCCTCTGCCCCGTAGAGGCTGCCGTCTGCGGCTCGAACCTGCGGCTGGAAGCAGAGGAAAAAGTCCTCGCAGCCCCTTGCAATGCTGTTTTTCATGAGCCCCTGCATCATGACATTGTAACGCCAGCGGGCATATACTTCCTGATTGAAAAAGCAGATACGGTCGCCACCGCCCTCCTGCCGGGCGATGGTCTTGGCCGCTTGGGCATGCATCAAGAGAACATCCGGATCCTTTCCGTCCCGGGGATAGAACGCCACACCTGCCGTCGCCGTGCAATAGACCTTGTCCTCGATGGCAACGATATCCCGAAGGCTGAGCTGCAGGCTGGCGAAGACAATCTCCATCTCGTCCGGCATGCTTTCCGGCCAAAAAATGCAAAACTGGTCCCCCGACAATTTATAAAGCTGGATATCATAGGGCAGGACATTGGTGATATTCTCCGCAATCTGGCGAAGAGCCTCGTCCCCGATCCGAGGCCCGCAAATCTCATTGACCAACTGGAAATTGTCCAAACCGATCACCATGATTGCCCCATCCATCTCGCCGCCGGTGGCCTGAAGGAACTCTTCCAGAGCCTTGACCAGCTCGAAACGGTTGGGAAGCCCGGTCACCGGGTCCAACTGTAACTGACGATTCTCCTGATCCATAATATGTTCAACCTTCTTTCTGCACAGCAGGACTGAGGGGCAACAGCCTGCCATATTTCCGGCATTCTGTTTGCTTGTTTTCATCATCTATAAAAGTTCCTATAGATAATATTTCGTCAGATGAATAAAAATTCCTGCTCCTATGAATAGGAAAAACGCCCTGCAAAAAAATTTTTTCTGCAGGGCGCAACAATCTTTACTTATTTTGCCATGAGCTTGGCAACCTTGTTGGCAAACTCCACCGGATTCTCCGGCAGGATGCCCTCAATGATAAGTGCCTGGGTGTAGAGCAGGTCACAGTAATCCTTGAAATCCTGCCCCTCCTTGTTCGCTGCATGCAGGGACTGCAGACGGCCAAAGAGCTCATGCTTGGGATTGATCTCCAGGATGCGTTTTGCCTTGAACATGGGATTGTCCATCTCGGCAAAGGTCTGCTCCATGGAAAGGGACGGCCCCTGCTCATCCGCCACAAGGCAGACAGCACTGGACTTCAGACGGTTCGAGAGCTTGACCTCCGAAACCTTGTCCCCCAGGGTCTCCTTGATGTCCTTCATGAGATCGTCATTGGACTTCGCAAGCTCCTCCGTCTCCTTCTTGACCTCCTGGGACTCTGCATCATCCAGATCCAGATCCCCGCGGCTGATGGAATGGAACTGCTTGCCCTCGTACTCCCGAATGGTCTCGATGCAGAACTCATCCACCGGATCGAGGAGATAGAGCACCTCGATGCCCTTCTCCCGCAGGAGCTCCATCTGGGGAAGGTTCTCGATGGTTTCCTTGTCCTTCGCCGTAGCATAGTAGATCTTCTTCTGGCTCTCCGGCATGCGCTCCACGTATTCCTTCAGGGAAACGAGCTTGCCCTCCTTGGAGGTCAGGAACAGGAGCAGATTCTTGAGCTTGTCGATCGTGTCGCTGCCGGAGTACATGCTGTTGTAGACACCAATCTTCAGGGACTTCCCGTACTCATTCCAGAACTTCTCGTAATCCTCGCGCTTGTTCTTCATATTGCGCTCCAAGGTCTTGAGAATGTTCTTCTCCAGGGCGCGGCCGATATCCTTGAGTTCCTTGCTCTGCTGCAAAAGCTCGCGGGAGATATTCAGCGAGAGATCCGGGCTGTCCACAAGTCCCTTCATGAAGCGCAGGTAATCCGGCAGGAGATCCTTGCACTTGTCCATGATGAACACATGGCGGGAATAGAGCTGGAGCCCCGGCTCATAGTCCGTGTGATAGAGGTTGAAGGGCGCATGGGCGGGAATGCAGAGAAGCGACGTGTACTCCACATTGCCCTCGGCTTTCGTATGGAAGACCTCCATGGGATTCTCCCACTCATGGAACTGGTTCTTGAAGAACTCGTTGTAGTCCTCGTCCTTGAGATCGGACTTGTTCTTCGTCCAGAGGGGCTGCATGGAGTTCAGCGTGCGTACCTCCGTGCGCTTGATCTTCTCCGCGCCCTCGATGGGCTTGCCTTCCTCGTCCTTCGGCGTCTCCTCGATCTCGAAGTTCATCTTGATGGGATAGCGCACATAGTCCGAATACTTCTTCACCAGGCTCTGGAGCCTGTAGTTCTCCGTGAAGTCCGCATCGGCACTGTCCCCATAGAAATCCTTCTTCAAGGTGATGATGACCGAGGTGCCGCGCTTCTCCTTTTCGCACTCCTCAATGCTGTAGGAACCGTCCCCGTTGGACTCCCAGCGCACGGCTTCCTTCTCCCCTGCCTTGCGCGTGACAATCGTGACCTTCTCCGCCACCATGAAGGCAGAGTAGAATCCCACGCCGAACTGTCCGATGAGCTCCTTGTCCGTGATGTCCGAATTGGACTCCTTCGCCTGCTTGAGCTGCTCAAGGAATGCCTTCGTGCCGGATTTCGCAATGGTGCCGATGTTCTCGATGACCTCGTCACGGGTCATGCCGATGCCATTATCGGAAATCGTCAGCGTATGGCTCTCCTTGTCGGGAACGAGGAAGATCTCAAAGTCCTCATCCCCCTCCAGAATGTCATGATTCGTGAGCCCCTCGAAATGCACCTTGTCGATTGCGTCGGAAGCGTTGGATATGAGCTCCCGCAGGAAAATCTCCTTGTTCGTATAGATGGAATTGATCATGAGGTCCAAAAGCTGTTTCGTCTCAGCCTGGAACTCGCGTGTTTCTTTTGCCATTCTTTCGTCACCCTTTGTCTAAAATTGTTAGCACTCCCATAAGGCGAGTGCCAAATCGTCCATACCTATAGTAACGCAGAAACGACAAAAAGTCAAACACTAAATGAAAAAAGCTCCCTCCATTGTATACAGCTATGCATCTCCGCATGACTGTAATTTTATGTCACATTTTCTTCCATTATAATTTTAGGAAAGCGCCTCGTCATAAGCTGATCTGGTTGTTTTATCAAACAACACCCACAAAACATCATCGAATGCCTCCGGGTATTCCTGCAGGACATCCCTGACCGTCCGCACAGCAATCTTTGCCGCTTCCTGCAACGGGTAGGAATAGACTCCCGTTGAAATTGAAAGAAATGCCACGCTGCGGATACCATGCTCAACACAATGGTTCGTGTCGATACACCGAACTAACGAGACCCTCCAGACCGTCAAGGACTGGAGGGCCAGGAATAACCCATACCTGCGATTCTTCAGTTGGCTGATTTTATATCCAGCACTGGCGTGCCGTCCATCATATCAACACCGGTAAAATGTATGCGGCGTCCCTCAATCTTCGTGACCTTTATGATAGAAGCCCCTATGGGATTGGGACGGTACGGCGCATGGGTAGAAAAGATCCCCATCATGGGGCCAACGCCCCGGTAAGGCACCGTCAACTTCACTTCGTTGATCTTGTCGAACCAGAATAGGACCTCATAGGATTTTCCGACCTCCATATTAGCCATGGCTTCTGCATATACTTCCAGGATCTCCATCACAGCCTCCTGATCCGGATACTCATCCCCGCTTTTCGGTGTGTTTTCCCGGACTTTATAGGGAGACTCTATATAACCTATGGGTTTGCAGATCAATTCCTTCACTTTCCATTCCTCCAATCCAGTCTACGTTTATCAATACATTTTATTATGATTC